>JAKBGL010000024.1 GCA_021833085.1 Actinomycetes bacterium
GACTCTCAGACGAGTGAGAATGAAGCCCAAGGGAAGAACCTTGAGAACGGTGCATCTGGTGAGTAGACTCACTATTTATCATTCAGATGCAACGGTCTCGCATCACGATCCACTGTCCAGCGTTAGGTTGTACAGAAATACGGGTCGCCCCCGTTGCGACCGCAGCCTCTTCCGCTTTGACTAGATCCGTCACAGCCAAATCTAGATGAACGTGCTTTGGAACCGTATCATCAGGCCACGTAGGTGCCCTATAGGAGTCAACTTTAAACATCGATAGCCAGATACCTTCTACCTCGATAGCGGCAAAACCATCAGTCTCATAGGGGACTTCTACACCTAGTAGACGGGCATAGAACCGGGCGGGTTCCCTTGCATCAGCGCAGTCAAGCGATACCGAACCAAGCCTTACTGCCGCAGTCATTATGACCTTCTCAAAAGCGTACCAGACAACGCTAAATCCAAACTTGCACAACCACACTTTACATCTAAAAACGACAGAACTAACTTTACTTAGAGATAAGTAACCGCTACTTTAAGTGATTGTTACTTACAACACTCACAAGACGTCGATCAAGATTCTCCCTTTAGTTGATCCGGCCCTCTATCATCTGCACGGTACGAAGAAGTCGTTCCTCGGAGTTTGGTGGACCTACAATTTGGACAGATATTGACACTTCACCACCCACCTGAGACCATCCTTGACCTTCATCTCCGTTATTGAGCGAAGCGACAATAGTACCTATCTCCGATGATACAAACGTAATTGGGAGAGGAAACGATACTGCTGGAAGACCAAGAACATTGAAAGGGAGAGTGTTAATGTTCAATCGTTGCGAGTAGGCGTTCCTTCGAGATGGAATTGGAAACGGAATCGTCGCCAATACTAATACCGCGTCTAGTTCACTTAGAAGATTTGCGAACCGTTCACGCTGGTCATACAGGTACACGAGTGCGTCCCGATATCTTACTTCAGAGATCAACGAAGACTCTTCAAGTCGATGCCGGACCCAAGGATCCATTCTATGAGCATCTCTGAGAACCATCCAGTCATTTCGATAGGCCTCAAATCCCATCACATCGCCACCAGCTTCGTTGAGATATCGATGTTCTTGAAAGTCATGGTCCACGACACGAAGCTCTCCGCAGGCAGCAAGACACGTATCTAGTGCACCTTCTATTCGATTTGACGGAGAGGTCCTCACTCGAAGAACCGTCGAAAACGGTTGGTACGTTGCTAGGTTAAAGTTGGAATGCTCCATTACATTTAAACCAAGCGCAAGATCTTCAACGCTTTTAGCCAACGGACCCACCGTGTCGAGCGTCTGCGAAAGTGGCCACACGCCATCTTTTGGAACTCTCCCTGTCGAGGTCTTCAGACCGTAGATACCGCAGCAACAAGCTGGAATGCGTATAGAACCGCCGGTATCGCTACCCAATCCCACTTTAACGTCTCCAACCGCGACAGCAACCGCTGAACCGGAGGATGATCCACCAGGTATTAGGTCAGGATATAAAGGGTTTGTAGGTGTCCCAAAAAAGGGGTTCACCCCTTGAGCTGCATACGCTAGTTCGGTAGTGATAGACTTTCCTACCACAACAGCCCCTGCCGCCTTTGCGTTTGAAACAACAGTCGCGTCTGTGTCTGCCACCTTATTCCAAGAGGTCACCACTCGTGAACCTGCGCCTGTAACCTCTCCTTCAATGTCAAATAGGTCTTTCACTGCGATTGACAACTCCGAGAAGTTCAGATCTTCTTCGGACACATATCTCTTTACCCACCACTTTGACAAAGTAACTCCTTTATGAAGACGCAGTTAGCTGCGAAGTGCCTTGCAAGTTTCCCGCACTAGTCATAGCGGAGAGAGCTTGCGTGTCTCCCTTGAGGTAAGCGTTGAGAAAGTCAACACTGACCGCCACTACGGCTTCTTCATAAGGATTGTAAGCAGTATAAGGCTCAAGGTGCGTAGCTCCGATAAGGTTCAAGTAGTACTTAGGCGAAGGTGCGGCCGCGTAGATCGCCGACGAGTCTTGGGGTGGATTAATGGTATCGGCAGACCCTTGCGTCACAAGCATTGGTAAGGCCGGTGTCGAAAAATACGTATTAGGAAAGCCAGGATACTCTGCCCCGGAAAGTACGAGTGCCGCCTTGAGGGGGCTATAAGTACAGCAAGTATTGTACGCTAGCGCCAAGGTGGCATCAGCACCGTCACTTTGCCCTGCCGCAGCGACCTCGGACATATTAATGCCATGGAATAGAAACGAAGAGCTTGACGAGTTCAGTTGTCCAACATAAGTTATAGCAGCTGCCATGTCTCCGGGTTCGTTGGCTAGGTCGTCTTCGTACTCGTCAGCCAGCGCCGTGTCGTTTAGGTTGACACCATAGTGTTGAAGTCCTGCCGAAGAAGTCAACGGAAATACCGGGGCCGCTACGACATAACCTGCGTTCACCCATGCAGTAATGAGAGGGTAGTACTGAGCCGGCATCGTGTCAAACCCGATACCGAAAACTATCAAAGGATACCCTTGGGAACTGTTCGGCTTCAAAAACGGAGCATTCAAAACGGGAGCAGAGGAGTTTTGTTGAGATGGGTAGTAGATCTCTAACGTATACGTTCTTGTACTGCAACCAAAGCCAGGAGGGCACATCAACTTGTTCGGTTCGGTAACTGTGGTGTTTATATACCCTGAACCAACGATGGCCGCTGGAGCCTGAGTCGTAGACGTTGTCGTCGTAGGAGCCTTTTCTACTACTTTGGTGCTCGATGTAGTTGTAGACGTAGTTTTGGAAGTAGACGGGTTGCCTTTCGAGCCTCCGCCAAATATAAAAAATGATCCTCCAATCAATACTACCAATAGGAGCACCGCAGCAGTTAAATTACCTTTGTGCAAATTTTAGCCCCGTCTCCCATCCTCTTAGCCGCGTTAGCTTTAGCAGCTGGAAATAAAACGTCATGATGCATCATAACAGTTATGTCTTTCGTGACAAGTTAGAGGATACTAAGGAAAATTCACATGTATGAAAGTTCAACCGTCTAGGCTACTTGAGATGCAAAAGGGCCTGAGTTCACTTGGAACCAAAGTACAAGAGATAGTCTGGACCAAAAGAGCGCAAAGCTGGGAAGACACGCCAAATCCAGGACTCGATAAGGTTGTACAAAGGGTCGTAGACCTAGCAAACGAGTCCCCTTATGAACAGATAATCGATCTAGGATGTGGCTCGGGTCAGCTCGCCCTTCCTCTAGCGATACACGCGAAGAAGGTCATCGCTGTGGATATAGCACCAACAATGCTTCAGATCCTAGAGAACAAAGCTGCCAAGGAAGGCGTCACAAACATCGAGACGCTCTGCTCATCACTTGAAGCTCTAGAGATCACACCTTCGACCCTCGATCTTGCTGTCAGCAACTACGTGCTTCACCACCTCTCAGATCAGCAAAAACAAGAAGCGCTAAAGAAAGCTCACACATGGATAAAACCAGGTGGAAGAGTCATCATAGGTGACATGATGTTTGGGCGGGGCACCACCAGTGAGGACAGAAAGATCATCTACTCGAAAGTGCAAAAACTCGCCAAACTCGGACCTGGGGGCTGGTGGCGAATCGCAAAGAATGTAGTCAGATTCACCTTGAGAGTTCAAGAGAAACCGGTGTCAGTGGAGACCTGGCGTAAGTACCTCACAGAAGCTGGTTTCGTGTCAATAGTCTTTGAAAACGTTGTTGGTGAAGGGTATGTCGTTACAGCCAAGAAACAGCTAGACAGCTAACGGAAGTAAACGTGTCGAACATGACTCCCAATCCCCTACCTCGATGGTTTACAGAGAATGAAGAAGGACATTCACAACGATTTGTTGAACACTTCCGAGATCTACGAATAAAAGGTACCGACATCGAAGGAGAAGCTAGGCTTCTTGACGCCATAGTTGCACCTCATTCGCTAATACTTGACGCTGGATGTGGAGCTGGACGGATTGCTGGCGCCTTACATCGAAGAGGCCATCGAGTCTTTGGAGTCGACATCGATCCGATCTTAATTGAGGCAGCGAAGATAGACTATCCGGGTCCGACTTGGATTCAAGCTGACCTATACGACCTTGACCTTGACTCTTTTGGTCTCAAGGAGAAATTCGACGCTTGCATACTTGCTGGGAACGTAATGCCCTACATAGCCGTAGGCACTGGAGCGCAAGTTCTTTCTAACGTGGCTAAACATCTTCGCAACGATGCGCCAGTCGTCGTGGGATTTAGTCAAGCTCGAGGTTATTCCTTGAAAGATTTCGATCACGACCTATCAATAGCGAATTTAGAGATGGACTTACGCTTTAGCAGTTGGGATCTACGACCTTGGACTCCCGACTCTGACTATTCGGTCACGATAGCCAGAACCCGCTAATGCCTAGAGCTGAGATAGCCAGAAAGTTCCGAGTCTTGATAAACGTACGTTGACTGCACTGTACATGTAAAAGCACGTAACACCATAGATGGGTTTAACTCAGTCCTAGCTTCTTAGTAAGTCCAATGAGCATCAGCACCGTTCGAGCATATAACGATCCGAGCTAATTGGCTTATAACTAAAGCGCACGGGTTCGGCTGACACTGTGGCCACAACCAGAAAGGTCACCGCCACAGCATTTTCAACTTGAGGAGTACGCAACCAAATTTAGATCGGAAGGATTGGTTTGTTGAATATTACCGTGGGAATCGCAACAGTAGCACAAGCATTAGGAATGTCCACGACTCCACTAACGCGGCCTTCAATTGGGACCGCGCTAAGGAGCATGTACGCCTGCTCTCCACTGTAACCGGAGTTTTTTATGCATTCAAATAGCGCACTAACAGGTCTTATGTAGCCCTGCCGAGAGAAGTCGTCATGCAATTGCATTTAGGTTGCCTATCTAACCTAAGCAACGGGTGGTGAGAGTCGCTCGCCGTTTTCCAGCGCGGTTATCTGGTCAATCCTTCTTTGGTGCCTACCTCCTTCATAGTTAGCCTCCAAAAAGCTATCTACTATCGATAGAGCCAGCTCGACACCGAGTAGACGGGCTCCAAGAGAGAGTACATTTGCGTTGTTATGCTGTCTAGCGAGCCTAGCACTCAGTTCATTAAAACAGAGTGCCGCACGAACTCCCGGAACCTTGTTTGCAACGATCTGCTCACCTTGTCCCGAACCTCCAAAGACGATAGCAAGATCGGCGGTACCCGTAGAAACCGCCTCAGCTGCTGGCGCACAGTACAGTGGATAGTCGGTTGAATCGGTAGTGAATGTACCAAAGTCTAAAACTTTATACCCCTTGCTCGCTAGATGTTCCTTCACCACTACCTTCAAAGGAAAGCCAGCGTGATCACAGCCCAACGAGATAGTCCTAAGATCTGAACTTACTTCGCTACTCACAGGTAGTTCCCACCTCCGATGGTACCTTCAACTTTACTTTGGGGAAGTCCCCGTGATCTCATATCTTCAAGCTGACCTCTCGCCGCCATCTGCTGGGCAAACAACGTAGCTTGTATACCATGGAATAGGCCCTCGAGCCATCCGACCAGTTGAGCTTGGGCTATCCTTAGCTCTGCCTCAGAGGGTACTTCATTGGGACCAAAAGGTAGCGAGAAGGTTTTGAGCTCGTCAACCAGATCATCGGACATCACTTCAGATAGTTGAGAGATCGAGGTATCATAGATCTCCTTTAGCCGTGCCCTAGAGGCTTCATCTAAGTTGGAGGCCTTCACCTCATCCAAAAGCGTCTTGATCATCGAGCCAATACGCAAGACCTTCGAAGGAGAGGTCACGGTATCACGTTCGCGCTCCTCAGAGCCCTCGGCCGTCTCGGGCACGACAACCTCTGGAGCACCATTTTCCTGCTCAGTCATATAGATCCTCTCCACAACTCAAATCTTAAAGTTCGCGACACTATCCTATCGGAAGGTAGCACTATATGGCACTTCATAACCTGACAGAGATAGAACTACTTCGGACAAGTATAGGATGACCAGATAAGCGCGACGAAAGGGGCTATCAGCTAAACGTTGCCAAAACCCCACTAGACCATCGGCACTGCTAATCAGTCGCCACTTAGCAGATCCTTGGAAGAGGGTCTCCGGTCAGCATATCTAAGGTTCGATGCGCACCAAATTGAGTTCTGCATACAACGACAGGAAGAGGTGACTCTTTAATCTCGCCTATAAGAGCCGCTCTTTCACCCAGTCGATGTTCTCTAACGAGGCTCAACGCGTCTTGTGCAATCTTAGGGTCCAACACAGCAACCAACTTACCTTCATTGGCAATGTGAAAAGGATCAAGGCCTAAGATCTCACAAGCCCCTCGAACAGCGTCGGACACCGGTACTGCTGCTTCATCGATCCCTATCTCGGCTTTTACGTCAAACGCGAGCTCATTAAGAGTGCTTGCGAGTCCGCCTCGAGTGGGGTCTCGCATCCATCGCACCCCATCTCCAAACTCGCTCACAAGGACATCTACCAACGGCCAGAGATTAGCTGTATCGGAAGACAGGTACTCTGAGGAAAAGTCTAGATCCCCCCGAGCCATAAGAATCGTAACTCCATGGTCTCCGAGGGTGCCAGATACCAGTACCTTATCTCCAGGCCTCACACGATGAGACGACAGTAAAGCCTTTGGATGCCTTGTTCCAATGCCCGTAGTCGTCACAAAGACACCGTCTCCAGATCCATGTTCAACGACCTTCGTGTCCCCAGCAACTACCCTAACGCCAGCGCTCTCGGATGCAGACGCGATCTTTTCAAGTTGAAGCTGAAGCTCCTTGGACTCGGTCCCGGCCTCTATAATCAGTGCCAGCGTCAACACCTCAGGTCGCGCACCAGATACGGACAGGTCGTTCAGCGTTCCATTAACCGCGAGTTCTCCCAAGGTACCACCTGGGAACACGCTCGGATTAACCACAAATGAGTCCGTCGTTATGAAGATCTCCGAGTTTGTAATATTAAAGGAGTCCTCCAACGTAGGAGGACTTCCATGACTTGAAAGAATCGGAGATATCAAGCCATCCATTAGCTTCCTTGAAGCCTTACCGCCAGCACCGTGAGCCATCAATATCTCTTTATCAGAGAACCAAGTATCCACTTAATTCGCTCCAGTTCTTGAGTTCGCCGAAAGTCTGTGTACATAGGTGTAGTAGGCACTGCAAGCCCCTTCTGACGAGACCATCAGCGCACCAACTGGGTACTCTGGAGTACAGGCTGCGCCGAGCAAGGGGCAGTCTTCAGGTTTCTTCATGCCTATAAGAACCTCTCCACAGATTGCTCCCTCGGGTTCAGGTGAAGATATGCTTTTGACGTTAAAGCGTAGTTCGGCGTCGTAACTACTGTAAGCGTCTCTGATCTTAAGCGCCGAAGAATCGATATAGCCGAGCCCTCTCCATTCGAAGCTCGGACGCTCTTCAAAGACCTCTTCCATAGCGGCTAAAGCTGCAAGGTTACCTTCTTGTCTCACGGCCCTCACGTATTGATTCTCAACCAGCGCCTTACCGTCATCTATGAGGCGTACTAGCCACAAAATCGACTCTAAAATATCTGTAGGTTCAAAACCAGATACTACGATTGGACGAGAGAACTCGTCCGCTACAAAGTCATAAGGTCCGAGACCTATAACCGTTGAAACGTGTCCTGGACCTATAAACCCGTCGATATCAAAACACTCGTTCTCCATAATTGAACGAAGAGGCGGTCCTACAGTCACGTGATTACAAAACACCGAGAAGTTCGAGACTCCCAGAGCACTTGCATGTTTGATGGTAAGAGCCGTAGATGGAGCTGTTGTCTCAAAACCGATGGCAAAGAACACGACCTCTTTGTCAGGGTTGTCAATAGCGATCTTAAGCGCATCGGTCGGTGAATACACCATTCGAATATCAGCGCCTCGTGCTTTTACCTCAAATGGGCTCTGTTTCGAGCCAGGAACCCGCATGACGTCTCCAAAAGCGGTAAATATGACGTCGTTCGTCTGTACCAAATCTAACGCTTCGTCCACCTTGCCCAAAGGCAAAACGCAAACTGGGCATCCAGGACCGTGTATGAGTTCTATATTCTCAGGGAGTAGCTCATGGATGCCAAATCTATAGATGCTGTGGGTATGGCCACCACATATCTCCATGAGCCTATAGCTCCTATCTTTTACCGCCCTTTTAATCTGACTGCTCAGCTCCAAAATCAGATCTGGGCTGCGGTACTCATCAACAAAGCGCATTTGGACCCCTCTTCGAAGTGTAAAATACGGTCACTTCGTCCAAGGTCACAATAGCAAACCACACAGGTAACGCAAGGGTATGGATAGCCTAATTACGTAAAGCTAATCCCATATCTGAATGATATCTAAAGAGATTAATCCGACATACGAAATATTGGTACTATTACGGACATGGCGATCACCCGTGTCCGAATGATAGATACGACCCGTACTGAAAATCCCGTTCCAGCCCGAGGGCGTAGCCGGGGTATTCCACCAGCGTTGGAACGTTTTGAAGTCAAAAAGACTCGCGTCATCCACGAAGCTGCTCAGGTAATGAGCCAGCTCTTTGGAGAACACAGTATCGTAGTTGGCGGACAAGACGCTGCCAACTTCTGTCTCACCTACCATGCAGCTACCCTAAAAGAGATAAGTTTTGGATACTTCGACTATAGAGTTCGAGTCGAGTTGCGCAACTTGAGTGCCGATAGCTACTACCTCTTCATGCCTACCAGCGGTTCGGGAAGGTTCCAACAGGGCAGTTGCGAACATAAGACCTCCACCATCGGAGCTTTCATCGCAAACCCCAAGACGCTTTTCAATCTCAAACTTGAGTCGGACTCGCCGCATCTCTTTTTACGATTCTCACCAAAGCTTGTCGAGCATCAAGTCTCAAAGGTACTTGGTCGAACGCTCAAGGACTCTGTACATTTTGAGTGCTCTTTCGATCTTTCAAAGGCATGTTCTTGGAGATGGCATACGGCCGTTCAACTACTTCATGAGGAGCTTTACTCTCAAGACAGTCTCAGTCATAATCCACTACGCATCGATGCCCTTGAGGAGTATCTAGCCGCAACCTTGCTTCTACTTCAGGACTCTAACTACTCCACCTACCTCCAACCTGTCGGCATTGAGAGAAGTAGCCGTACTCTGAGGCTAGCTATCAAATACATGCAAGAGAATCTTTGTGAAGAGATAACGCTAGAAGAGATCGCCAACGATATCGGTATAAGTCAGCGAAGCATCCAAAAAGCCTTTCGAGACGAACTCCACTCTTCGCCCATGACGTACCTACGAGACCTCAGGCTAGATCGCATACAACTTGAGATCCTCTCAAGTCCCGATAGAGCAGTAAAGATTGGCTCAATCGCTCGCAAGTGGGGAGTAAACCACTACGGACGGTTCGCAAAAGCGTATAAGGACCGTTTCGGAGAGTCGCCCTCTGAGACCTTAGATCGCCTCAGCTGAAGCACTACCGTCACTCTTGTTTCTCTGCTTGAGAGTTCAGGAACTGTATCGATCATTCGGATATCGGATGACTGCACTTGAATACGATTCGTAGTTCGACTTACTCTTACGTAATGTGGACATCGAAACCCAAACGGCTTTGATCTGAATCGATATTGTTATGTGTAGTCAAGCCACCAAAACCATTGTTGGAGGCAGATAAACCAAAGAGGTTAAGGGGGGAGTTGTGGCGACATACGCAGACTCAAACGTACGTCCCGATGATATCGAACGTCTGGTGGATAAACTTAGCGACCCTGCAACGGCGGAGTACGCACTAGGAATAGTGGAGAACCTAGAAGCACTTTATGTTCTAACAGTCTCTTTAAATGAATTTCTAAAACGAGGCGACGTGATCGTGTCGTCGCTCTCCGAGGGTGTCGGTGAGTTACGAAGTGCAACCGCAGAGACCGGTAAAAGTTACTCCATCACGCTCGAAGAGCTCTTCGAGCTCTTTCGCAGTCTAGGCGACAAAAGTGCTGCCTTAGGGGCGCTCCTTAGAAATCAGCTACTCGAAGAGCACTTCATATCTGGCGTAAGCGTCTTGACTAAGTCTTTGGCCCAGGCTCATCAAAAAACAAAGACCCTAAAGACGCAGACCAAAGGACTGGGTTCACTAATTCGAAGTATAAGAGATCCAGACGTGCAACGTGGACTTGACTTTGCTATCGAACTTTTACGTTCTTTGGGCAGAAACAACGTCGAGCAGTAGATGCATGAAGCCTCATTGGCAAGAGCCGTAGTAAACACAGTGATGGACGCACTAAAAGACAAGGGGCTAAAAGATCAAAGAGTCACATCCATAACACTTAGAATCGGCGACCTAGCACAGGTAGATCTAGAGTCTTTAGAGTTTGCGTTCTCCTTTGCCACCTTAGAAACCGAACTAGAGAGTTGTCGTCTCATGTTCACCAGCAAAGACGCCGTGGTGCGCTGCATGGACTGCAAGAGACAAAGCTCCTACAGCACCGAATACTTCTATCGTTGTAAAGTTTGCGGCGGCCCTTGCGAACTAGTAAGTGGCAAGGAGTTCGACGTAATCTCCCTTGAGCTAGAGAGCAGCGGAGTTCAATGAAACAACTAATCGAACTTGAAGATCACATACTAAATAAGGCAAACTCGGAAGCGTTGCGACTTAGAGAGACCTTGGCAAGCGCAGGAACCTTAGTCGTAAACGTTATGTCCTCACCTGGAAGCGGAAAGACTGAGATGATATCAGCTCTTTCGAATGAACTTCGTTCATGTGGGGACACAGTCGCCGTTTTAGTTGGAGACTGCGCGACCGATCATGACGCAAAGCGCCTTGCGCCACATGTCGACTGGGTAGAACAGATAGTTACAAAAGGAATCTGCCACTTAGAACCTCGGATGCTTGTGCCATATCTACCCGAACTTCTTGAGCTAACTCCAAAGTATCTCTTTATCGAAAACGTTGGCAACTTGGTATGTCCAGTCGATTTCGATCTCGGCGAGTCGGTAAGGATCTCACTTTTATCTACAACAGAGGGAGAAGACAAGCCCGCGAAGTACCCTGATCTGTTTAGATCTTGCGATATCACCGTCATTTCCAAAGTGGACCTTGCGGAGGTAGTTGAGTTTTCAGAGCGTAAAGCTCAAAACTTCCTGGACCAAGTAGCTCCCAAAACAAGAACCATAAAAGTTTCCGCCCGCACCAAAGAGGGAGTTCCAGAGCTCGCCCAGGCGATAAGGGAGGTGGCACAAAGATCGAGGGGGGATGAGATATCGATCACTGAGTCGTGACTTTTGGCAAACGGTAAGCAACAGGTCCAAACGACTCGATCTCCTTGCAACGGCTAAGCCCTAAAGCAAAGAGAACACGAAATTACAACATATAAGTACTTTTAGAGTTGAAAGGAGAGAACAGATGGCATCTGTTCTATGGCTTCAAGGGGGAGCGTGTTCTGGCAACACTATGTCTTTCTTGAACGCTGAAGAGCCAAGTGTGGTAGATCTAATCGTCGACTTTGGGATGGATCTCCTTTGGCATCCATCGCTTGGGGTAGAGCTTGGAGCAAATGCGCAGAAGATATTCTGGGACTGCGCGAAAGGTGACACACCACTTGA
>JAKBGL010000025.1 GCA_021833085.1 Actinomycetes bacterium
TCTGAGCAGACCGATCCTGCGCTGACTTCTGTGCACCTAGGAAGGTTGGAATGGCAATAGCCATCAAGATTCCGATTATGAGCACGACCACCATAAGCTCAATAAGGGTGAACCCTTCTTCGCCATTTACCCTTTCTAGATATGACTCAACCTGACTTGCCTTCATTAGGCATTCTCCTGAACTATCGAACTTACCCTTGAGATCCTCAAAGACGCTTATCGGCTCTCAGTGATACTCTTCGTACTTATTTCTCAAGAACTTGACCACATTTAGACGTTTTTTCACACACGGTGAATATTAGATAAGTGCTGTTCTTAAAGTGTTACCCAAAGGACACCCCTCAGACATCAACGTGGCCTAGCCTAAGAAGGTATGCAAGACGTAAACAACACTGACACAGGTAAGTTCGAAGTAACGGAGAAAAACCGCTTCTACCTCTTCGAGGGTGTCTTCAACTTTAGAGATCTAGGTGGTTATACGACCGAAGACGGCAGACAGGTCAGAGCTGAGAGACTATTTCGTTCTGACAATCTAGCCCAACTGACACGCAACGATATACAAGCTCTGAAAGAGTTGAATTTGCGTACTGTAGTCGACCTACGTACCAACCAGGAGCTACAGCTGCGGGGCAGTTACCAGATGATAGATGGGGCTCTTGGAACCTACCTCCACGTACCTTTAATGGATGTTTCTTCGGACCCAGAGCTAGCCAAGAACGACAAGAGCTTCTTGGAGTACAGATACAAACAAATCTTAAAGGAGGCGGCACCACATATTGCCTCGGTAGTGGAGACCATCTCAGACCTCGAGAATCTTCCATTGGTCTTTCACTGCGCGGTAGGAAAGGATCGGACGGGGGTAGTAGCAATGGTGGTTCTCGGTGCTTTAGGAGTCGCCAAAGAGACGATCGTCACCGACTACGCATTGACCGCCATAGCTGTAGAGCGAATGCTGCTTTGGCTAGATGAGATCAGTCCAGATATGGCTCACTACGTTAGGTCTCTTCCAAAGAACCTAATGAGCGCAGAGCCTTTAACTATGTCAAACGTCATCGACTGGTTACTTCACACCTACGGGAGTTTTGACGACTATCTTCGTTTTATCGGTGTTAGAGAAGAAAGCATCAATTCTTTGAGGGTCGCTCTTCTCGAGTAGATTTACCACCTCTCGCCAAACAGGTTGAAATCGAGGGAAATCTAAGTCTTAGATAGCTTTATCGGGAATGAACAAGCATAAAATTGAGTTAGTTTAAAATTGAACAATCTGGTTTACACGTAGGAGGTAAAGTGACAACAGCAACACAGCTAGGACTACAGGTAGGTAAGTGGAATATCGATCCAGTTCACTCAAACATTGAGTTCTCGGTTCGCCACTTGATGGTGTCCAAAGTCAGAGGTAGATTCAACGCCTTTGGCGGCGAAGTGGAAGTCGACGAGGATATTACCAAATCTAAGGTTACCGCAACCATAGACATCTCTTCAATCGACACGAGAGATGCAAACCGGGATGGGCATCTAAAGTCAGCTGACTTCTTTGACGTGGAGAACCATCCGACAATTACCTTTACCTCAACCGAAATAGTACCAATTGGCGACGACTATATCATTAAAGGAGACCTGACCATAAGAGGCACTACAAAGAAGGTCGAACTGAAAGCCGAATTTAACGGTGCTGGTCCCGACCCTTACGGTGGATTTAGAAGTGGTATAACTGCTACCACCAAGATCTCCCGTAAAGAGTTTGGATTAACTTACAACGCTATGTTAGAGTCCGGGGGCGCCGTTGTCGGTGACGAAATCGCCATCCACCTTGAGATAGAGTTGATCAAAGCCTAGGTCTTAGCCATTCCTAAAGTGAACCCATTCTTGTTAGTCAAGAATGGGTTCACTACTTTAATGATTCGATTCACTACGCGAACAAACACTACCGAGGAAGTAATGCTTTACTTCTTCGCCTCTTGATAAAAGGGGTTGGACCCTGAAGCGTGGTCAGTCACATCTACCACCTCTACGATCTCAGGAACAGCTTCCTTTATCGCAACCGTTATACCCTGAGAGAGAGTAACTGCTGCTAACCCGCAGCCTTGACACCCACCGCCCATAACGACATAGGCTGTGTTTTCAACCACTCCCATAAGGTCTGCTCTGCCACCATGAGCGGCTATCGACGGGTTGATCTCATCAGCCAAGACCTCACTCACCCTTCGAGCAAGATCATTCGTTAGAGCATCAGGCCCAAAGTCCAAGTCAATCTTAGGTGCCGAAGCTGGCGAGTTTGGATTGACTATGATAAGTCCTCCATCCTCATCCAGATCAAGTTGCGCTCCGCTCAAAGCTTCAATCGACCGATTAGGGATCACAACTGGAGTTTCTCCGTCTCTAATCACAAGGTCGTCAAAGCCAGCGTGTTTCGTCTCTTGGAAGTAGACGTCGTAGTTATAGGTGTCCCCACTCGCGCCAACTACCTCGATCCACAGTGCTAAAGACTCCGGATCACTCTCACCCGATCGAGCCTCATCGACAACGGTCTGAGCTCTCTCCGCCACACTAAAGGACTTGTCCATACCTTGAAGCTTCCTTCCGCACACAAAAACACTTTCTCACATAGCATGATAGTTGCAATGACAAAGGTTTTACTAGTGCTTCCGTCAAGTAGCTATCGTAGCAGTGAGTTTGTCCTCGCTTCGAAGAGGATGGACCTAGACATCACCATACTTACCGACGCCGACACACCTTCGATACTCCCATTAGACAAGGTAATACACCTCCCAGATCTGCAGCTCGACCCAACTGTTATGACCTATATCGAGAGGCTGATGTTCGACGCGGTGGTTGGAGTAGACGACATCTCAGTCCGCGTTGCCGCACAGATATCTACACGACTCGGACTCCCTACCAACTCCGAAGAGTCTCTATTCGCTACGGCGAACAAGGTTGCGTTCCGCGAGAAGCAAAGTCTATTTGAACTCCCACAACCAAGGTACGCAGTTCTTGACAAAGATGAACGCGACCCCAAGCGGCTACTGGACGCTACAACGCGAGTCGCAAGCTTCCCACTGGTCATAAAACCCATATCAGGCACGCAGTCCAAGGGTGTGGTACGCGTGGATCACTTCGAAGACCTCGTACACGCCTTAGAGGTAAGTTCGCTGGCAACGACCGACGACAAGTTGCTCCTAGAAGAGTACGTCGATGGGTCTGAGTATGCACTCGAAGGAGTACTGGTAGATTCCAAGTTGGTAGTACTAGCGATATTTGATAAGCCAGAGCCACTAGATGGTCCCTTTTTCGAAGAGTCGATCTATGTAACGCCGTCAAAGTTACCCTATCCACTTCAAAGCGAAGCAGAGCGCGTCGTTCAACGAAGCTGCGAGTCTCTTGGTCTTTGGACCGGTCCTATACACGCTGAGTTTCGCATAAAAGACAATGGCCGCCTGTATATTTTAGAGGTAGCTGCTCGATCGATCGGAGGATCTTGCGCAAAGGCACTTCAATTTGGATCTGATACCACATTGGAAGAGTTGCTGCTCACGCACGCCTCAGCTATCGAGTCCGACTCGATACGATCTATACGCCAGAGGAAAACCTACTCAGGTGTATTGATGCTACCCACCCCTAAAACCGGAACACTTCGTGGCATTACCGGCGTGGAACAGGTGCGCTCACTCAAGTACGTTACTTCCTTAGAGTTGACCACTCCAATTGGAACCTTCGTGAAGGCTCCACCACTTACAGAGCGTTACATGGGCTTCGTTTTCGCAAGTTCACCTGGATACGGTAGTACCGTTGAGACGTTGAAGAAGTCGCGGGAGCTGCTTTCCTTTGACATATCAGAGTAGTAACACCTCAAAGTCTCAACCGCCACGTGTCGATGAGGCTCCAAAGCACCTAAAATAAAAGAAAGATAAGATCGAACATCAAGTTGAAACGTTGAGTTCACACAAGACCTCCCTCTAGATGCCCTTTGGATAAGGAACCGTAATGCGCCCACTTATTTTATCGACCTATGAGCTAGGTCATCAGCCACACTTAGCAGCGCTCATAGCAGGTGTCTTAAAAGAAGGCCAGGTCGACTACGACATAGTAGACCTGAGCATCGATCCGAACCTTGATGAGGTATTTGAGTCAGATCAAGACTCACATACCGGAGAGATCTTTATCGAAACCGTCGTATTTACCGTAGGCATGCTGACCTCTGCCATGCTCTTTAGGGATGTACTGTCTCATCTTGTAAAAAACTCTGGACACATAAAAAACCTCATAGTCTACGGGCTTTATGCAAACGAAGTAGCCAACGAGGCCCTAGGTATCTCCTATGAAGACTTGACGGTACGGACGACGCCGACCATTGAAGAGATAGCGCAGGACCTAGGGGTTGAAAATACCATGGGTAAGAGGTATTTACCTGTTAGAGATAGCCTTCCGGATCTAAGAAGGTATAAAACCGTCACCACTAGTGGCATCGACAGAGTGACTGGATACACCGAAGCATCAGTTGGATGTAGACATAGATGCCGCCACTGCCCACTGCCGATCTACTTCAACGGTAAAGTCATGGTAAATCCAGTTGAGGACATACTCAACGACATTGAGGTTCAAGTCAGCGCTGGAGCCACACACATAACCCTTGGTGATCCGGACTTCTTCAACGCGCCTATCCATGCAATGAAGGTGGCCCGCGCTATCAAAGCTCGCTTCGACAACTTAACCTTTGACTGCACTATAAAAATCGAGCACCTATTAAAACACGGTCGTTATCTAGAGGAGTTAACCGAACTCGGGTGCATATATATCACATCGGCAATCGAGTCTCTTTCCGATGAGACTCTTACAAACCTCGCGAAAGGACATAGCAGTTCTGACGTCAACGAGGCCCTACAGCTCGTCGACCGCGCCGGGATCGACTTTCATCCGTCCTTTGTTCCCTTTACGCCTTGGACGAAGTTGGAAGACTTTGAAGATATATTAGTCTTCGTATATCAGAACTCCATGGAGCAGACCTTAGAACCGGTACAGCTTTCCATCAAACTTCTTGTGCCCTCTAACTCTTTACTGCTTGAAACTCCCGCTTTCTCAGAGTTCAAAACCCACTATGACGTGGAGACATTCAGCTACCTATGGAGGTATCGCGAGCCCAAAGTTGAGAGTCTGCAAAATGCGATCGTTGATCAGGTGCAAAAAAGCCAGCTCTGCCATGACAACTTTGAAGACACCTTCTTTGCACTTTGGTCGATAACAGAAGAGCATCTGGGGAGGTCTATAGCAACTCCCATACGAAACAAGAGACGCGCCGATGCCGTAAAGTCCTCTGAAGCCTGGTTCTGTTGCGCAGAACCCACAGCAGCGCAGAGGCTCAGAGGTTAGATATAGGCACGCGTCTGGATCATGACCATGGATCGCTTTAACCATTTGACGACGTCGCAAAGAGCCGCCATCGACGAAGAAAACCCTACGGTAGCGATCGTTGCACCGGCAGGCTCCGGCAAGACAACGGTTCTTACGCACAGGATCGCCCGTCGTATCGAATCCAAAGAGACCCCTCCAAATAAAGTCGTCGCTCTTTCTTTCACCCGAGCGGCAGCCTATCAGATAGGAGAACGAGTCTCTCAGCTCATAGATACAACTCCAATTAATGTTGGAACCTTTCACTCTATCGCGCTATCAACTATAAAGCGGTTTGCGGAGTTCGAACAACGTAGCGTCCCATCGATCGTACCTGACACGAAACTGATTTTGAAAGAGCTCCTAGATCAAGCTCCACCGTCCCAGAAACAGGCGCTGCATTACGCAAGCAGTGCGAGCAAAATTACGGCTGTCAAAAAGGTTTCCACCGAGATCTCCTGGGCAAAGAGCTGTACTTTGGATCCGCAAAAGTACGTTGATGTTGCATCTTCTCTAAGGCAAGTCACCCAAGAGCAAGCTGAGGTCGTATCGAAAATATACAGCAGTTACGAGTCGTATAAGCAGCGTCATCGGCTCATCGATGTAGACGACCTTATCACGTTAGCAGCTACACAGTTACATCAAGACAAGGCGTTCGCCGAAGTTGAGCGGTTTTTGTTTCGGCACTTCTACGTCGACGAGTTTCAAGACGCTAACCGATCTCAGATAGAACTCCTTCTTGCCTACCTGGGAGATAGCAGAGATATCAGCGTCGTAGGCGATCCAAGTCAATCTATCTATGGCTGGAACGGAGCCATAGAGTCCAATATGTCTGACTTCATCGATACATTCCCTGAAGCAACGGTTATCGTTCTCTCTGACAACTTCCGCTGCCTACCCGAGATAGTCTTTGCTGCTTCAAAGATCATGCCTACGGTAGCCGATGAACGCGTACGCTACCAGGTCAGACCAACAAGACCCTCTACTTCAACTGGTGTTGTTACATTTCACCAGCTACAAGACGATAGAGAGGAAGCTCTCGTATGTGCCCGAACTATCAACTCTTTCCATGAAAAAAGCGTCTCATACAACGCCATGGCGGTGCTCGCTCGCACCAATGCTCAGCTACAGATAGTCGACGAGATTTTTAGGTCCCTGAGAGTTCCCACCAAGAGCCCAGGTAGTACAAACAACCTATTTAGCAAGTATCTAAGGTTCTTGACCAAGAACTGGACAGCCGAGGAACTGCAAAGGCGAGTAGCCACGCTGTTAGCTCTACTATCAGAGTCTCAAGGATCTCCCTTTATTACACCGAACACACCCCCTGGCGGTCTTCTCCAGGCACTCCTGCGACTGAGGCGTGTCCAACCTGAGATTAGTGTCGCAGAGACGATCGAAATCATAGACAAAGTAAGGGAGTCAAACGGCGAAGACGGCGCAGTCACGCTCACTACCTTTCACGGCGCTAAAGGTCTTGAGTGGTATCATGTTCATCTAATCGGAGTAGATCGCGATAAGGTACCAAATCCCAAATCAAGGCGGCCCGAGGACCTGACAGAGGAGCAAAGACTCCTATACGTAGCTATGACTCGCGCAAGCGACTCTCTTCATATCTCTTTCGCGGGTCGTGGTAGGCTAGAAACACCACCTTGGTCGAGCCTCTTGGACCCCTTAGAAGAGCAGATACGTGGTAGATCCTCCGATGCAACACCAACGAGAGCAAGAAAATCGCTATCGCTAAAAGGCTCATATCCTTTCGATATGAGCGAGAGAGCTTACAGAGACGTAATGTCTAAAATTAATTCATATAGAGCTCAAGAGGCACAACGCCGAGGCCTGCTCCCAGAGGAGTTCATTAGCAACTCCGAAGTTAGACTCTTCGCCAAGAACGTTCTAGAGGGTTCATCTAAACCGATACCAACTAGCTCGAGCTACCTGTCAGAGACAGCATACGGCGAGCTTCTTGAGTTCCTTGAAGAGTTAAAAGCTCCAAACCACTTCAGTAAGTAGGTTCTACTCATTTCTAATCTTATTCAACCGAAAAGCCAGCTTCGGACAAAGCTTTACAGCCCGATAGGCAAGTTCTAGGTGCTCTTCATCTATGCACCTATCTTTTATGATCGGATACCCCCAGTCGTCAAAGATCAAGTTGGCGGGAAGCAGTTCAACACAGTATCCATAGCCGTCACAAACGGTCGGGTCAATCACGAGTTGATACTCCAACTTTACAACTCTTTTCCCTTTTGCCTTAGATGCCATGAGAGTCGATACCTCGATCGAAGTTTCGATGTAGCCCCTCAAACTGCCTTAGGTACGGCCGTTGACAGGCTCCGCTTTGGTGCGCTCTAATCTCCTCCGGAGCCACCTTGGAGAACGACTCCACAAGGTCACAGACACTATCTGGGAGGGCACAGCCTCCGCGCCCTCGAATCTGTGTCGTCCAACGAAGTATCTTCTCGAAATCGCCATCTCCACCTAGTACGACTCTCTCTAGTTCGTCCGCCACCTGAGGAAGACCCTTTTTGCACGGCCCGCACTGCCCAGCACTTTGAAGGCTAAGCCACCGACTGACGAACGCAACCTCACCCCCTAGGCATCCGTGTCGATCTATCTCAACGATGAGACCAGCGCCAAATCCTACTCCGTGAGCATTCTTTGGAACCTTCAAAGGGACTCGTAAACGCGGATCGATAGAGCGAAAAAACCTCCCAAAGTAACCGCCAACTAGATAGACAGAGGAGTCACTGATCGGAGCTCTCAAGGACTCAAGAATGTCGGAGACACTATTTAATGGATCAGAGTCAACGATGTAACTCTCACCAGTCTTTAAGTGCACGGTCCCCAGGTGGCTGAGTAAAGAGTTCTCGCCAGGAGGGCCAGCAGAGACCTCAATACGGCGGGCTTGAGCGAGTCGGGCATAGGTCTCCGCATTGGAAAGTAAGGTTGGGCGATCTCTTACGCCAGATACAGAGACTCTTGGTGGTTGCATCCTCGGCAGTGGCCTACTCGCTCCATTGACCGCAGCCACTACAGAGGTCTCCTGTCCGGAGACTAAAGCAGGGGGTGTCAATACGACCTGAATCTTCACTCGAGCAGCGTCACTAAAGCGCCTCACCGCGTCCACTAGTTCCGGTGAACCACCGGTATCGGCGTGAGTTACAAGATATATCGAGGGGCTATTCAGTGCCCGAGCACATAGCACCGCTCCTTCGAGCATCAGATCAAGGTAGTAAGTGAGTAAGAAGCGATCCTTAAATGACAGCGGTTCTGACTCGGTGGCGTTTACCACGACACTTGGTCGAATCAGCCTCGAAGAACTCTCTGCAACAGCGGTAAGTTTCTGTGCAAAGGGAAACCCTGCTCCACCACGTCCTTTTAGATCCCATCTCTTTGCAACTCCGACGATCTCCGCCAAAGGACCCCTAACTCCGAGAGGTGCAGAGGATCGAGCGACCTCATCTAGCTTTAAACTCACGCCGGGCTTGAAGGCTTGAGATCTCCTTGCAAAAGGAAAGTTGCCACAGCTCGTACCGTTCCGATTTAAAAGCACGTACGGAAATCTCAACGTTCTCTCATGTTCAACGAACTCAGTTTTCATTTTCAGCACTTTCTTTGCGTGGGCGTGTGGCCATTAGGGTGTACAACTCTGTTCACTCGCCCGCCTCTTTTTCACTAGGAAGAGAGTTCGTCTTGACGTGAGCAGGGATAGTAGTCGATACAAAGTGCTTGGACCAACTCGCCTTCGCTGGCCCCAATAGTGTCCAAAGGAGCAATAAAAACGGGGCGAACAAGGTTAATGCATATGCCGAGAACCTCAGTAACGATCTCTCTATACCCGAGTCCAATATACGAACCCAAACACTTATCAGTACTGCCACTAGACAGATCCCATAGATTACAAGCGCAAAACTGTAGTGTGAGTCTGTCCCTGTACCAAGTCCATGAACTATCGCAAGCAACCATATTGGATACGACAAAAAGTGTAGTGTCTTCCAGGTTCTTTGTTTGAGACGGTCTCTGAGTAAAGAGGTTATAAGAACCGTTAACAAAAGATCGAAAGCAGTAACCCCAAGTCCTAGATACAACGGTCTGTAGGTACGACCAAACGGGTCAAAAGCCGTCGTCCATCCCAGTTTGGTAAATGGATCGACAACGGCAGTAAAGATATGTATCGCTAAAAGTACAAGGGCAAATAAGGCAACAGAACGATGAAGTTCGGCAAAGTAAACACGCGGGACTTTTCCGACCTTCACCTTCTGGGCCGACGAGACACCTAGAACTACCGTCATGGTGAGAAGGAGAAGAGCTATAAAACCTGATGAACGAGTTACGTACCACATTATCTGAGTACCAAGGACCGATAGTATCAAGGCCACTTCACCCCCGTAGCGAAGCCACCCACAAAAGTCGCGGAGTCATTCACCATAAGACGAGCGCTATAACCCAAGTTATCGATCGCCAAACTCGCCATCTCAACATCGATAAGTGACATCAAAGATAAAACGTTGCACATGCCAGTGCTTCGCCCCATGACAGTTGCGACGTCGGCTCCTTTTGAACTTGGACGCAGCGTTCTTGGATCAAAGATGTGGTGCGTGATCTCGCCGTCGCGATAGCACACCTGCCTGGTGGTCTTGGTTGAAGTAGCGACTCCGCCTTGGCTCACATACACTACATCATCGCCTCTTTGATAAAGGCTTCTGCCATCTTTTGGAATAGCTATCGGAAAGTACGTACCCATCGATGTTGAAGACACGGAGATATCGCCTCCTAAGCCGACCAACACATCACTTTGGAACTCGACCGCTAGTTCATTGGCACAGCGTTCGGCCCAGTACGCCTTACCCAGAGAGTGGAGATCCACCAACGTACCCCGTCCAAGACGAACGAATTTAGGAGTATGCGAAAGCTCAATATGCCCGTATAAATCAACACTTTCCAAATCCGACATCTCGTACTCTTTCGCCAGGACTCCCCCTTTTCCCACATCTACTAGACCACTGCTGATCTGCTTGGCCTCTTCAGCCTTAGACAACAACCACCACAGCGACTCCGATACTTCGAAACTCGCCTCTGTGTCATCAGCCAAAGTTGCTTCGTAAAGTCTCCTAACCTCAGAGTCTGGTCGGTAACAAGATGCGATCTCATCTAGGCGTCTTACTTTCTGGATCAGCGAATCGCGCACTAGATCCAGATCAACATCTGACATACATGCTAAGTCAATGTACGTTCCAAGAGCATTAAATCTCACTGCCTGCAACTGTCGTACGTCCATAACTTGGTTTAGCCGCCACCTCGAAACATACTGTTTGTTACAGTCTGCCAAGCAAAGTTGAGAATACATCTTTAACTAACTAAGTATTCGGTACAGTCGTTACGAAAATAAACAAAGTTTAGTAATTCGCCACATTAATCTTCAACATAACTGTAAAAGTAGGGGTCGCGATAGCGACAGGATGCCCAAACCTATAGATCGCTAATCTCGACAACCAATGGAGCATGATCTGACGGTTTTCCAAACGCAGACACCTTTCGAGCGTCTCGGTCAACGTAAGCGCTCCGCGCCTTTCCCGCCAAGCCTGTCGAAAACAGTGCAAGATCAATGCGCATACCCTCACCCTTATGGAAAG
>JAKBGL010000026.1:0-6243 GCA_021833085.1 Actinomycetes bacterium
CTGATTTTGGTAGTGCCGTGCAAACTCTACGAATCTGATCTATGGTTTTAGTATGGCTGATAAGGATACTAACACTGAAGGAAGCTTCAATTATAGAGATGAGACAGGTAAGAACCCCAAAAACAACGGTTCCTCCGATTCCCGTGCTTTGTCCAAAGTAGAGATAGTAGAGATATCCATCGACGGTATGTGTGGGGTCTACTAAGACGACGTACAAAGGTGATAACTCTGAAGGTTGACCGCAGCGTAAAGTATCAGCGCGTAAAGACCGTCTCTGCTAGAGTCGAAGAGTTCGGGGCTTTGGCCTACGATCATGTAAGTCGACGGCTGGTTACACTTTCACCGCGGCCGGTCGGTCAGATGCTAGTACTTCTCCATCAGCCGCTATCGGTCACTGAGATTACCACACATCTTTGTGAACTCAACTACGTTATTGACGAGGAAACGGTCAGCGAAATGTTAAAGAGCTTGATCACCGCCAATATCTGCTTTGAGATCGCAGATGATCAGTAACTACAATCATCTCAAAGCAGGGCTGAGCGCTCCAATATGCCTAACGTGGGAACTCACCTATGCTTGTAACTTATCTTGTACTCACTGCCTTAGCTCTTCAGGTCGACGAGATCCACGTGAGCTCAACACCACGGAAGCTAAAGCAGTCATAGATCAGTTCGTGAAGATGGACGTTTTTTACATCAACATAGGTGGAGGAGAGCCAACCATTCGATCCGACTTCAAGGAGTTAGTTTCGTACGCACTCTCAAGAGGGGTCGGCGTAAAGTTCTCCACCAATGGAAGTCGGATCGATCAAGAGATGGCTCAATGGATCTCAAAGGAATCCTACCTTGACGTGCAAGTTTCATTAGACGGCGCGAACGCCAGTACCAACGATGAGATACGAGGGCAAGGGAGCTTTCAGACTTCCATCGCCGCGCTAGAAGTTCTCCAACGTGCTGAGGCCAACTCCGTGAAAGTCTCCACCGTTGTGACCAAAAAGTCCATATCTCAACTCGACGACCTCTACGCCTTATGCAAGCACTACAATGCTCAGCTTAGATTAACCAGGCTTAGACCATCAGGACGTGGGGCGCTCTCGTGGACGCAACTCAAGCTCGACCAGTGCGAGCAAGAGTATCTTTTCAGATGGTTGAGTTCCCATAATGATGTGCTAACCGGAGACTCGTTTTTCCATCTAAGCCCCTTAGGAGACCCTCTCAATGGTCTGAACATGTGCGGTGCTGGCCGTGTGGTATGCCTAATCGATCCAGTCGGCGACGTCTACGCCTGTCCATTCGTCATTCATGACTCCTTTAAGGCCGGCAATCTCAGAGATACTTCATTAATGGAGATCTGGAAACACTCCAAGATCTTTGAGGATCTTCGTAAAGAGATAGACCCAAAGTCGTGTTCAACGTGTGAGGCGGTTAACAGTTGCCATGGAGGGTGCATGGCAACTAAGTTCTTCAACGGGTTTAGCTTCGATGACCCTGATCCGGAGTGCGTATTCGACCGTGGATCCACGGTTCTTTCTAGGGTTTTCACCTCCGTCACGCCGGATCTCTCGCGATCTAGGCCGATCTACATTCGCCCCAACAAGCCGTCCAAGAACTTCATCGCTAAATCGTAGTAGATATAAGATGCCAAAGTCACAGGTATTGGCTACGCCAATCGCACTAAGAGATCTCGAACTCAAAAACAGAGTCGTCTTTGGCCCCCACAGAACCAATCTCGCAAAGGGAAGGACACCAACCAGAGAACTCCTTAGGTACTACATGAGGCAAATCCAAGGCGGGGCTGCAGTACTTATAACTGAAAGTGCCTCAGTTACCAATGACGACTGGCCATATGAATATGCTCCACTCGCTCCAGCCACTGTCGACGGATGGAAAGAACTCGCTGTTTACGGAGAAAGACATCACTGTTTAGTAGTTGCAAGTCTCTCGCACTCTGGCTTGGAGAGTGCGTCGAGCTTCTCACAGTACGCGGTCTTAGGGCCGTCTCTTGCTCCCGACGTAGACTCTAACGAACTCCCTAAAGTAGCAAGTCGAGCTGATATTGTCGACATCGTTGAAGCTTTTACAAACTCTGCGAGGTTAGCTTTTGAAGCAGGTATCAGAGCGGTAGAGATAAACGCCTCCTATAGATCCATCCTCAGACAGTTTCTCAGCCCGCTAACCAATCAGCGGACCGATGAGTACGGCAAAGACCTCTCACTCTTTTTAGTACAAGTGCTGGAAAGGATCCATCTAGAGCTTCCAAACCTTATCTTAGGAGTACGCCTCTGTTTTGATGAACTTACTCCCTGGGGAGGTATAGACAAGGAATCTTCTCTAACTACAGGTTCTAAGTTACATCCATTTGTCGACTACATAGTTGTTACGACAGGAGGGCTATTTACCAAGAACCGATACCGTTCTAACTTCCGTTACCCCTGTCCATCTCACGCGGACCTAGTGAGAGATGTTAAAAAAACGATAGGTGCTTCAGCTCTAGTAGTAGCCCAAGGATCATTCCTCGACGTCAACTTGGCTGAAGTTAGTCTCAGTCGCGGTGACTGCGATCTCGTAGAGATGACAAGGGCTCTAATAGCCGACCCTGACTTAGTACACAAAGCAGGAACAAAAGGTGCTGCTACGGTGCCGATTAAACCCTGTTTAGGTTGCAATCAGCGATGCAACCCAGAGGACAGTCGCAACATCCCTATTGATTGCATAGTAAATCCATTGCATATAGGCACCGGAACGCTATCGTACCTAGAACCACACCTTTATCCCAAGAGCAGAGACGCTATCGACAAAATACACATCGTTGGGGGAGGTATCGCCGGTCTCGAACTTGCCACGCTTCTTGGGCCAAGGTATGCAGAGGTGACCATATACGAGAAGGAACGGTCTTTAGGCGGACTCATAGCACTCTACGAAAGAAGCATCAAGAACTCAAGATACCATCTTCTCCTCTCATACTACCAAGAACGGCTGTCAAGCATCAAGAGCATAAGAGTCTCATTGGAACACACGGTAGATTCCATAGATGACCTTTGGAATCTAAAAGACGACGATCTGGTGGTGTTAGCTACCGGGGCACGGTCGACTCCTCTTGTCTATCCAATCCCTCAGAAGATCTACCTATCCGAGCACACGATATACAGCGATATTGAGAGTTACAAAGGAAAAACAGTAGCGATTCTAGATCCAAGAGGTAACACCGAATCAGTTATCACAACCGAACACATCGCAAAATACGCACGTGAGGTCTACTACCTTTGCGAAGACCCCGCGTTCGGGTCTAGGATCGCACAGACCGGCGACCTCTTGGACTCAATCAGACGCTTAAAGAACCTCGGTGTCAACCTAATGACCTTCTCAGAGGTACGATCGATCGATCCAAGCGGACGGATAGTCCTACGGAGACGCTTCTCCAACGAAAGTCGTAGTATTGAGGTCGACCTCGTCCACGAAGTCGGAGGTCGGGTTGGATCTACACTTAGTACCTTCGATCGGGTTGCCCATGTTTACATCGGAGATGCACGAGTAGCACGAACCATATACGATGCTGTAACCGACGCACATAAGCTAGATCTTTACCTGAACAGGAGACACACTTGAGTGTCAAATACCCACTGTTAGACTCAGAGATCACACTAGGTGCCACTACTCTAAAAAATCGTATAGTCTTCGCAGCTCACCTAACCAACTTTGCTCGACACGGAGAGCCCACATCCCAGCACCTCGCATACTATCAAGCTAGAGCGCAAGGTGGAGCGGGATTAATCATAACAGAGGAACTCTCCGTCCACCCCAGCGACTGGCCATACGAAAAACTAATACACGCCTACAACAAAGACGTACGAGTTGGGTTTGAAGCGATCACTGAAGCGGTACATAGCCATGGAGCCAAGATCTTTGCCCAGATCAACCACAACGGTTCACAAGGGTCTTCGTTCTACTCGATGTACGCACTTTTGGCCCCATCAGAGATTCCTGACCCACTCTTTCGAGAGAACCCCATATCAGTAGGGGCGGAGGAGCTCAATGAGATATGCCACTCGTATGGGTCTGTAGCAAAGCTCGCAAAAGAGTCCGGCTTTGATGGTGTGGAGTTACAGTGTTCTCACTCCTCTATCGTTCGTCAGTTTTTAAGCCCCCTCACTAACAGGCGAACAGATAGGTACGGAGGTGATATTCAAGGACGTTCAAGAGTGTTATTTGAGATTCTCCGAGAGGTAAGAGAACAAGTTGGATCTTCGATTACGGTAGGCGTACGCCTCTGCGGTGATGAGATGTTACAGGGGGGCATCCAGATCGAAGACACCTTGGAACTTGTCAAACTAGTTGATGAGTCCAAACTCGTTGACTATTTGAACACCTCCATCGGTGTAGCTACAGCTTCTTTATGGAGCATCGAAGCGTCGATGGCTATTGCTCCCGGATACAACCTATATATTCCATCCCAGATTCGAGCCGTAACAGAACTTCCCGTCATAGCATCTGGGCGCATCAAGGATCCAGTTCAAGCCGAGAGAGTCCTAAGGGATGGACAAGCGGACCTCATTGGCATCGTAAGGGCTCAGATAGCGGACGCAAACTTTGCCAATAAGTCACTAAAGGACCGTGACGATGCCATTAAACTCTGCCTCTCTTGCAACCAAGAGTGCGTAGGGAGAGTGGGTTTAAATAGGTGGCTTGGATGTATCGAGAGTCCAAGTTCGGGTCGTGAGTTCCTAAAACAACCAGAACCTCGCCCACTGTACGCTAGCCATAGAGGTGCATACGCTCCAACATTAATTCCGACCAAGCACATATCGATCACTACGAGTCAACGAATACTCGTCGTCGGAGCCGGACCAGCTGGCCTGCAAAGCGCTGTATCTCTTGCCAATGCGGGTCATAGAGTGAAGGTCTTTGAGACTAGGTCGGCCCCAGGTGGTCTTGTCACTTTGGCAGCTAAAGTACCCGCTAGAGCGGAGCTAGGTGATCTGATAAGAAACCTAAATAGACAGATCAGAGCTGCTGGAGTCGCCGTAAGGTTGAACGCACCTCTCGATGTAAAACACATAGAGGAGATCGGACCAGATGTAGTAGTAATAGCTTCTGGTTCAAAGCCCAAGGTACCTCACTTTCTGAGCAAATTTAATCTCACGCCACTCACTGGCGAAATCGGAGTCTGTGATGTCGTCATGGTATTGGAAGATTTGGCGTTCCCAACAGGGAACGTAATCGTCCTAGATGAACTAGGTTTTCACCAAGGAACTTCGATAGCAGAACTCCTCGCCGCAAGGGGGTGCACGGTAACTATCTCGACACCACAGCTCTACGTTGGTCAAGACTTAGGAGTCACATTAGACCTTGAAAGCTGGAATCTCAGAGCAGCTTGTCTTGCAATCGAGCAACTTCCAGAGACCATAGTCACCGGGGTAACAGGCAAGACCGTGCATCTAATGGAACACATCACAAGTGCAACCATTGACCGCTCTTTTGATTGGATCGTTTTGGCGAACCACCGCGACCCAAACAACTCTTTAGTAGAGGAGCTAATCCAATCAGGGTTCCCAAGTACAAAGGTACACGCTATCGGAGACGCACTCGCTCCTCGGAGAATACATCAGGCAATCGTCGAGGCTGTAAGAGTGTCTGAGGAGATTCGATGAGCAAGACATCGCTTCACGCGCTTTACGTATATGTCGCCCTCCAAGATGACGACGAGATCAACCGCTCCTTGTACGACTCGTTGACCGAAACCTACGCGAAACTCTCGATATGTATAGTTACAGACCATAGGTGGGACGTTGTGCAAGCCACCTCATCTCAGACAACGGTGGACGGGTTTAAATATGCAAACTATCTACTCTTTTGCAGGAGTATCGATCTCAAAGCAGTTGCTCAAACACTCAAGGACCTTTTGGATACCATCGAGTTCGACGTAGTTGTCCTCGAAAGCGACCCTCTGTCTTTCGCTCTTGGAGTAGAGCTTCAGAGAATACTAAATAGTTGGGTCGTCCTCACCCAAGTCACCGAGGTCATCGGCGAAAGGGTAGTTTGTGTACGCAAACAAGGACAACAATCTGAGGTTTTTGCCGCACGTCCCCATCAGCTCCAACTGTGGCAAAGAACCAGACATGCAAACAGCGGTATCGTTTCACTATCTGAGTTGGAACCGCTGGTGGTCATTGACCTCCAAGAGGCGCCGGGCAAGACTCTCTCCTATCAAGTCGACCCCTCAAATGATTTCACCAAAGGTAACTCT
>JAKBGL010000026.1:6253-10885 GCA_021833085.1 Actinomycetes bacterium
ACTCTCACCTTGAGACGTTGTCCGACGAAGAGGTAGTTTTGGTCGTCGGAGCTGGAGTAAAAGACTCTGAAGGAGTTGACCTCGCCGCAACGGTATGTGCGACTCTAGGCATCGGTCTTGGCGCAACCCGAGTCGTAACCGATCGAGGATGGCTACCGTACTCTCATCAGGTGGGTACAACCGGTACAACGATCGCTCCTAAGGTCTATATAGCCTTTGGAGTCTCGGGGGCGATTCAACACCTTGGAGGAGTGGAGATGCCACAGCACTCAATCGCGGTCAACGTAGATGCGGCCGCTCCAATCTTTGGAGCCTGTAGCTACGTGATTCAAGCCAGTGCCAAAGAGACGCTAGGCGAGCTAGAACTACTGCTCATGGAAATTAGGTCTTCCACGCGAAAGAGTGACTCGTGACGAGTCCTATGTATGACGTGGTTGTTGTCGGGGCCGGACCCGCGGGCTCGGCCGCTGCAATTACCGCAGCGAGAGCCGGAGCAAGGGTTGCATTAATCGAACGAGGCATCTATCCTGGAGCCAAAAGCGTCTATGGCGGCGTAATGTATCTAAAGGTCCTCGATCGAATCCTTCCGAAGTGGCGAGAAGAGATCCCGTTCGAACGTTGGATAACAAAGCGCCAAACGATGGTATTGAATGGCTCTACGTCCGTCACACTGATATACCACGACGAGAACTGGGGGCAAGATCCATATAACGGAGTTACATGTCTACGCTCAAACTTCGACTCGTGGCTCGCGTCCAAAGCTCAGATGGAAGGCGTAGACCTCATTACAGCTACCACGGTGGTCGATGTGAAGTTCCAAAAGGAACCAAGCGCACCCGTTTTGGGAGTAATCCTTAGCAACTCAGATCATGCTGTTGGCTGTAAGTCGGTAATACTAGCGGAAGGCGCCCTAAGCTTGCTTGCAGATCGACTAGGCCTCAGCTCCCCAAACAAAAGCCAACACCTTACCTTGGGAGTAAAAGAGGTATTGAAGCTTGACGCCGCAACTATCAATGAACGATTTGGCGTAACATACGATCAGGGCGTCGACATAGAGATACTCGGAGGGCTCTCGCCCTTGGTCGGTGGAGCGTTCCTATACACAAATCGAGACACGATATCTGTCGGCGCGATCGTTTCGTTAGAGTCGCTGAAGCGCCACCAAGTACGGGCAGAGCACGCCTTAGAACAGATCAAACTTCATCCATCTATAAAACCACTAATAAAGTTCTCAACACAGGTTGAGTACTTAGCACACCTCATACCGGAAGGAGGATGGCAAGATCGCGGGACGTTGATGGATCAAGGGGTATACGTCGCCGGTGACGCAGCCTCATCTACGCTTGCAGCAGGCATGTGGCTCGAAGGGGTAAATTACGCAATCGAGATGGGGATTACAGCCGGTGAACACGCAGTGAGATACGCCAAAGGTGACTCAGTCGGTGACGCATCGCGGCTGTATCAAGACGCGGTGAAGAGATCATTTGTTGGGAAAAATCTCAAGAAGCTTAGGTATGCGCCCGAAGTCATGTTGTCAGAGCCGATCCAAAGAACTCTACCAATAGTGCTCAACAAAAGCATAGGCAGTCTTTTTACCGTAACCGATCCCCTGCCAAAGCCAGGAGTCACAAAGGCTATCTTTAGCGCCATCAAGGAGGCCCACGTGGCAGTAGTACCAACGGTAAAAGCTCTACTTAAAACTATTTGGAGTTTCAAATGATCCAAAAGCCCGAGAAGAGTTGGGGTAAGAATAGTTTCAAAAAGATTCGCCCATTAACTTACATGACGATGACTGAACGTCTATCAAAGAATAATTTTTTCATCGACGAACATCCTCACATAGTAGTTGATCGATCGATCTGCGCCGGATGTGAACAGCGAACCTGCATCTCCGCGTGTCCCGCTGAACTCTTTGTTGAACTTCATGACGGATCGATCGGGTTCAACTACGAGCAATGTCTAGAGTGTGGAACGTGCCTCATCTTGTGTTCAAAAGACGGCGCATTGACATGGAACTACCCAAAAGACGGTCGAGGAGTCAGCTACCGCTATGGATAGAACTCCGACTCACACCATCACCGTGTGCATCTCATCTTTGCCAACCGCAATAGAGAGTGAACACCCCGTGGCAAAGTCGCCTGACATAAAGTTTTTACCCAGCGAAAAAGGTGCAATACAGGCAGCTCTTTCCTTGAAAACGACGTTCGGTAGTCGTATCAATCTTCAGGCACTGTGCGTAGGATCGAGCACTAACGTCACTCAACTAAGGTATCTTTTGAGTCTTGGTTTCGACAGAGCAAAGATACTCGAGACAGATACACCGACTATAGAAAATGTGGTCGACGCAGTCACCGCTCAAGTATCCAATTCGAAGGGCAACTCTTTGTTTTTTGGAGAGTACGGCTTCTTTGAAAGCCAGTTAGTACCGTTTTCGTGTGCAAAAAATCTCGGCGAGTTCCTCCCGGTATTCGGCATCGATAAGATAGAGCTGGACGCCCATTCAGAGCTCAGAGCCAGCATCAACCTCGGGCGCAAAGTACTTACTTCGCCAACGGCTTTGAACATGATAGCCACCTTTAAGTCCATAAACTTTCTCAGTCATAGCGTCACCTTCAAAGACGCCCAGCTGGTCGCCAACGGAACAAAATACGTGGAATTTTTGGCAACTATTCCAAAGCACAAAACCAACGTATCAGCATCGGCCGCAGAGGTTCTTTATGAAAGAGAGTACCGCGCTCCAACAAAGATTCAAGTTTCTCCTCAGGGCACAGATATTATCTCTAAAATGGCTCAAATGCTAAGTGGAACACACAAAGTAAATGGTGGCAAAGTGATAGCAAGAGACTTAGATGTCTGGCCACGCTCGCCGAAAGAAGCAGCAATAGAGATAGTCAAACTATTGGACACGTGGGGAGTACTATGAGCTACAGCTATCAGACTCTTGGCGAGATAACAACTGTGGAGGCCTCAAAAAGTGCGAGCTCAAGGGTCCTAATACTTCCACTAGGATCGACGGAACAACACGGTCCTCACTTGCCACTTGACACTGACACTAAAATAACCGAGGCGATCGTATCGACCCTGGCACGAAGGTACCCAGAGGAGGTAACGGTGGCACCGACGTTCCCATACGGTTCCTCTGGGGAACATAATCGATTCATCGGAACTATGTCTCTGTCGAATGAGATCCTAGCTGAGGCTATCAAGTCACTCCTCTACTCGGCCTCGTCGTATCGGGCCACTCTTGTCGTTACTGCACACGGAGGCAACGCGCCGGTTGCCCAGCAAGTGATAAGCGAACTCCGAACCCTCGGAGTTTCAACAGGAATTTGGTTCCCAACTCGTACGCTATTTGTTGAACGAGCTGAAAAGCTTCTTGTTGATCCTAACGCTGGTAGTGGCATCATAGATCCAGATCTGCACGCAGGAAGGACGGAGACCTCGATAATGTTGGCCCTAGATGAGTCAAGGGTAAAGATGCACCTTGCTCAAAAAGGAGCCGATCCTAAAGGTCAAGCCGCCTTAGAACGAATCCGAGAAAGTGGCGTCCACTCCTTGTCACCAAATGGAGTACTTGGCGACCCTACCGGCGCTAACAAGCAAGAGGGCTCACTTCTTCTTGGGGTCATGAGTGAAGCTCTGATCGAGTTCTTCAAGACAAGATACTTATCCTAGATGAACCAGATGCAAGGTTCAGTCGTTGTAACAGGTGCGGCAAGCGGCATCGGGTTGGCGGTTGTCGACCTTCTTTTAAACTCTGGCTACAAGGTGCTGGCTCTTGACATCTTCAGATCTGACGAGATCCCCTATGGCTCTCCTACGCAAGGAGAGTTGCTCAAACGTCAAGAGAGATACGGAGTCGAGCAGATCCAAGTCTCAAGATGCGACGTACGGGAGTTCGATGAACTCAATAGTCAGGTAGAGACCTACATAACCACACAGTCTCATCGATTTGAAGGCTTTGGACTATCGGCAGCGGTCGCGTGCGCGGGGGTCGTAGATGGGAATGAATACTCGTGGCACCTTGGGAAAGACACTGAACGCCTCATAGTTGAAACTAACCTTTTTGGAGTTATGAACCTAGCTAGAGCCACACTAGATCACCTCGTCACGTCCAACAGTCCGGTTAAGCGCTTCGTCGCTGTATCTTCTGTAGCAGGCGCCAAGGCTTTGCCTCGTCTCGGAGCTTACGTCGCGTCCAAGCACGGCGTCAATGGATACATCAAATCTCTAGCATTAGACCTTAGAGGCACAAACGTCACCGCAAACGTAGTCTCCCCCGGATCTACCAAAACGGAGATTCTTGAGCAATCCGCGCGAATCTACGGTCTTGAGTCATCTGATCGCTTTGCAGATCAGCACCTCACTCAGCGACTCATAGAACCTAAAGAGATCGCAGACGGTGTCATGTTTCTGCTCTCTGAACACGCCAACTCAATAACTGGGAGCGTCTTGACGATAGACGCAGGACTATCTCTTACATAAATTTGGCTCGTTTGGAATCAACGTCGTAGTACAAAATGGGATACTCTGTAGGGTTCACAACAGTTGACGAACATATGTACCATACGAAACAGTGGTGACCTTACCTAAGTAGGCACTGTCCCAAGGCATACATCCTCAGACAGCATA
>JAKBGL010000027.1 GCA_021833085.1 Actinomycetes bacterium
GTACTCATTTATCAGTACCAGACCAGTCGGTTGCGGTGGCGTGATGGAAGCGATGCCAGGTAACTCCAACCAAACGGCGAGGCCAGAAGCCCCGTCCGTGAGGGCGGGGAGGTTCACAGTTCGCTAGACCCTATGAGTAGAGTATCAGTCACTACTTTCTAGCTCTTCCCAAAATCCTTTCCGCATTGCGTCTGCAAGACTTGAAGGAAGTCTATAGCCCCAAGGTATGTTAAATTTTTCAAGAGTAAAGCGCAACAATCTGTAGTGAGTAATATCAGGTACTGATGGTTTGGAGCTTAAGGTAGAGGCAACCTCATCGGGCGAGGACTGCATCTTGAAGCTCCTTCCAAAACGAATCCCTGCATCATAAACCTCGTCCTCTTTGAGTTCTTGAGCTCTATTGTACGAAACGGATCCCTCGAAGTCTTCGGCTCGGGATGCCCCTAACGCCCATGATTTGGTACGTAAGGGGACTCCTCTTTGAAAAAAATAGGGCTGGAGATCCTTGTTTCCAAGGTAATAGCAGCCGTCAACTTCAATCTTAAGTTCTGGTGAAACGGTTTCGACCTCACCTTCTATTCCAAATAGAAAGACTTTAACTCCAAGGGCTTGAGCGGTTATAACGCCCTCAAGAAAATCACCATCACCTCCAACGATTACAGCAGTTTTGATTGAATTCTGTTGGGCGAGAGCGTTCAGATCTAAGAGAAGCATAGTATCAACGTTCTTTTGAACGCCATTAGCTGTAAGATGCCCTATACGTACTTTGGTCTCCGGAACTGAACCTATCTTTATGTGTTCCGGTGTCGGTTGTCTGTCGGGCGCTGCGTCGTACCAATACACCCTCAGAAGTTCTAATCCCGGAGCGAGTTCCGCCGCCATGACCTTCAATTTATCTATCAATGGCTGATACTGCAATGACGTCGAAGATCTAGACGGAACAGTATCTCCAAGAGTTCGTTCGAATATCAGATTCATTCCAGCTGCCCAAAGATAGCCGGCATCTATAAATATCGCATAACGATCCAACGTGTCTCTCTTCCTTGTATGTAGTCCTACTTTCGTTAGTAAGCATGAATTAATGAAGTTACAAATACCACATATGGCTCACTCATGAAATCCTAGACACTCCAAATAAGATCGCAAAATGTTATGTGTAAACTTTGAGTTATTAATGTTTCGCACCCTCAAGACGACGATATGTGGGTAAAGTTTAGCGATGTTCTATAGGGCCTAGATATCGATCCCTCTCGGCTCATGGTAAGTCGCTAACCAAGAGAACGTCGATGTTCAATTAGACGTACTTCTATAACAGTACCTCGGGGAGTCTAACCCAGCTAAACGCTATGTTATCCAAGTGTCATCGTAGAAACACCTACGATAATTCTCCATGTATCTCCGTAATATATGCCTAACATTTAGATCAAATTGCCCGTACAGATAGTGGTCTCGACGTCTACATAAAAGCAAATATGCACCCTAAGCAACTTATTAAAGACTTAGAGCTTAATTTAGATGAGCGTTTCAATTCCAGTATTCGTGGACCAGATCCAAGTTTACTCCAACATCCTTTCCCTGGCAGATATCTTGGAACCGGTGTCAGTTACGTCGCGTATTTAGTTTCCAACTTAAGTCACAGGGAATCAGCATAGTTTTACAGATCTAAGACATGGTGTTTTGGAATCGCGGTTTGAGAAACTACCGATTAGGCTCTATTTATGCGCGTGCCTGAATCAGTATGTTACTTATTATTCCATCACGCTCCGTTGCGGATCAGTCGCTATAGTGCACATTATTCCGGTGGATATTTCCAAGTTATCCGCAAATTGTCGCATTTTATTTAATTGAATTAAGCAGCAATAGATACTCACCCGGTGATCCATACCCATACAAAACTTGCCTAATTTTAAAGTTATTCTACCTATTCCTTCACCTTAGTTACTGTCGTTCCTATATCTTTGGAATAAGTCACGCCGAAATCCATAGCCCATTAAGGAAGCGGCGTAACAACGATCGTATCGTCTCGGAGATTTACCGAAATCATAAACGCGACGTGAAACGGACCGAAATCTTTAAGATCATAGATACAGCGGCAACATGTTATTAGCACTCACTGACCATAACCAAACAGTCGTTTGATCGATGACTTAAATGGTCCATTACCTATAGATGTTGTGCGAACTATGATAGTAAGACTCAGATCAGCATCTATCGTAACTCTTTTCGTTGTTACGCATTTAGTCTTAGGAGTATTGCTCGTCAAAGAGGACTTTATTGGGGTTAAAGAGCCCATTGGGATCAAGTGCTTCTTTAATTCGCCGCATCCAATCGACCTCCAACGGTCCATATTGATCTTTCATGTACTCGCGCTTGATGAGACCGACACCATGCTCTCCAGATATCGTACCGCCCATAGATAGTGCCGCCGAAACGATATCAGCAAAGCATCGATCTGCCAGTTTCAAAACGTCTGGGGATCGCGACGGCAAAATTAGAGTAGGATGAAGATTTCCGTCCCCTCCATGACCAAAGGTTCCGACCTTAATCTCGTGCATCTCAGAGATTCTGGCGATCTCTGAGATCATGTCCCCAATTCGAGAGACCGGAACCCCAACATCGTCTAAGATTGCAGGTCCAAGCCTCTCGAGTGCGGTAAGAGCTAGACGTCTGGCTTCCAATAGCGCGTCAGCTTCTTCTGGATCCTCAGTTCTGTAGATTTCAGTGGAACCAGCTGCCGCACAGATAGATTCGATTAGCCTTAGCTCCTCGGATCCTTCAGCTCCCTTAACGTCACTTTGGGCTACGATGACGGCCTCGGCCTCTTCGTCGATGCCTAGGTTCTTCCAGCTGTTTATAGCCATCACTGTTACTTTGTCCATTACCTCTAAGAGAGAAGGAGACAGTTTTGACGCTATCTCTTTTAATGAAAGACCCATTGCATCCAGCGTCGAGAAGCTAGCCACGACTGTTCCTGCTACGGGAGCTGGTGCGTGACGTAATCGCATAGTCGCTTTCGTAACGATACCCAAGGTACCCTCGGAGCCGACAAATAGCTGAGCTAGTCGGTAACCTGCCGATGATTTCTTCGTTTTCCTTCCGAGAACCATAAGCCCACCCGTTGGTGAGATTATCTCAAGTTGGCTCACATAATCTGCAGTAACTCCATACTTAACGCAGCACAAACCGCCTGCGTTTGTTGCGATATTCCCCCCGATCGAGCAGAACGTGTAGCTGCCTGGATCCGGCGGATAAAAAAAACCCTCTTTTGCCACTGTATCTTTCAGCGACTTATTTATCACACCCGGTTCCACTGTGGCCAAAAGATTGACAGGGTCTATATCCAATATTCGATTCATCTTGGCCACATTTATTACTATGGATCCAGATATCGGATCAGCTCCGCCAGCGAGGCCACTTAAAGCTCCTTGTGGTATCACGGGAACTTTAAACTCGTTGGCTAACTTGACCAGGCTTTCGACCTGAGTTGCTGTAGTTGGCGTGGTTACCACTCGAGGCATGCTACCTTCGACGGTCGAAGTCCTGTCGGTCCTGTAAGAGTTCATGATGTCGGGGTCCGTGATTACCTGATCCTGTCCAATTGCATCTTTCAACCGATCCACAAAGACATCACAGCTCATGAGTACCGTCGCTTCAAATGACTATCCATCTATCAATCTTACCTTAGTCAGCTTGAGGGAATCTAGCCAGCCAACTCTTTTGGGTTCAGAAGTCAGGTGTCTCCAAAGTGCAGCTATCTCATGGTCTTGGCTTGGTCGTAAAGTCTCTGAAGTTCCCGTTCTAGTTCCGTAGTCATCTCTAAGATGGCGCCACGAGAGACGCTCTTAGAACCGGATCCGGGCCTATTGAGGTATTTTTCGGCATCGATCCGACGCCCTACAATAGCACGTACCCTAGCAGGTCTAGGAAATTTAATTCCAGGAGGCATGACCTTTTCACTACCATAGAACGCCACCGGCACGATGGGTACCTTTGACTTTAGTGCCAAGTATGCAACACCTTCGTGAAGGTGTTCAACTCTGTCGCCGACTCGTCTTTCGCCTTCTGGAAATACAACCAAAGCGTCGCCGCCTTTCAAGATTGCTAATGCCGTGTTAAGTGAAGTTCGGTCGGCGCTATTGCGATCCACGGAGAAACCACCGAGGAGTTCCACGAGACGTCCCAACCAAGGATTCTTCCATAGCTCGGCCTTCGCCATATACCGTACAGGTTCTTTTAAAACCGATCCAACCAGTGGCGTATCAACATAGGACCTATGGGTCGGAGCAAGTATGAAGGGTTTAGTAGGCAAAGGAGCCTCATAAAAGACCTTCGCATGGAAGTAAAAGCGGTTTACTAAATGTACTAAGGTTCTAGCAAACTCATAGAAGGTGGCGCTTTGCTCCCTTGGAGTACTTTTTATACGGTTTACTACGTTGACCATGGCTTTTTACTCCCGTTTGCTTTCCGTTTGTAACTCGTTAGACAGCAAGTCATCGACGCGCGTATTTAATAACGTCATGATTGCATTGAGCACACCCTGTGCGCTGAGGTGTGAAGTGTCAAAGACGACAGCATCGCTAGCAGGGGTACTTGGAGAGACTGGCCTCGTAGAGTCAGCTAAGTCTCTCGATATGATTGCCTCCCCCTCTTCTGGCCTTCTAAGCATCTGCATCTCACTTGATACACGCAGGAAGACCTTGAAGTAAGCTGTTGGGAACACAACGGTTCCAATATCCCTACCTTCTACGACAGAGGAACCGTGGGCCTTTATCCACGACCTTTGCATCCTAACTAGATGTGATCGAATTTGTGCGTTCGCAGAGACCTTTGGTAAAATTGCTTGCAACTCAGGAGATCGTAGCCTCTCTGTGACATCGACATCGTTTAGAAAGGTTCGATCTTCTTCTATCTCGACTGAAACTTCAGATATCACCTTAGATAGTTCCGCTACATCGAGACAGAGCCGACTTACATCTTCAAGTGCCCAAAGCGAGATCGCCCTATAGTACAAACCAGTGCCAAGTGCCGGAATACCCAGTTGCTGTGCAAGCCCCTTTGACAACGTAGACTTTCCACTGCCTGCCTGGCCATCAACGGCAATTACCGGGGCAAACGGTCTGCCCCACGGAGCTTCTTTGAAGTCAACCATCAAATACTTACACTCTCATTTCCGTATTTTCCTATAAAGGCTCTAAGATTTCAGATAAGTCCCAGGGGTTTTCTTACTGTTACTTATCTAGATGAAGGATACTATTACCGTGGCAAAAACTAGGTTCAAAACTGATAAGGGATTGGTGGCTCGTATGGGCATTACCATCTTTCTCCTTGGAGCCCTCTACGTGTTATTTGTGGGAGTACTCATCGCTATCGGTTTACCGATAATAACAGTTCTCGTAATTGGAGTCGCAGTCTTATTCGTTCAGTACTTCTTTTCTGACAAAATAGCACTATTTGGGATGCATGGAAAGGTCGTTACCGAGCAGGAGGCACCTGAGTTATACCAAATTATAAGACGGTTATGTACGTTGGCAAACATGCCAATGCCAAGGGTAGCTATGGCAAATACTGACATGCCAAATGCATTCGCGACCGGGAGGAATCCCAAAAATGCCGTCGTATGCGTGACAAATGGTCTATTAAGGCGTCTAAATACCGAGGAAGTCGAGGCGGTTTTAGCACACGAACTGTCACACGTAGCGCATAGAGATGTAGCAGTTATGACAATTGCGTCATTCTTAGGCATGATTGCTGGGATGCTAACGAGAGTCTTATACTACAGTGAACTCTTCGGCGGGATCGGATTTGGCGGAGGTGGAGGATATGGAGGGCGAGGCGGAGGAAGATCCAACAACAACTCTGGTGCCAGTAATATCTTCGCGATCGAAGCGGGCGTTATGCTCGTCTCAATCGTGGTATACGCGATTTCGTTTCTACTCATCAGAGCTCTGTCGCGATACCGTGAGTTAAGTGCGGATCGATCTGGAGCTATTCTTATCGGCCGCCCCTCCTTACTCAAGTCAGCACTTATAAAGATCACCGGAGAGATGGGGCGGATACCGACAAAGGACATAAGGTCAGCGGCAGCCTTTAACGCGTTTTACTTCACTCCTGCAGTCGCCAGAGGCCAGTTTTCACTATCGACGATATTTTCGACTCACCCGTCGATCGAGAGACGAATTGCAGAGTTGGACAAACTTGAACGTGAGCTTGGTACCGCAGAGTAAGTAGTAGGCTCTGATCTAGGCATTGATTATAGAGTTGGATGGTGAATGTTGGGGATCTTCGATGTACTAACAGGAAGAACAAAACCGATTAAGGCGAACCTAGATCGCTTATTTGCCATACCCGGGGTTGCGGTGACGCTCGAACTCTCTGCAAATCTAAAATCTGCCAATCGAGCTGGTGTATGTTATAAACCGGCTTCGGGAAGTGCATTCCAAAACACCCGTGCAGAGTTCATGGATGTGCTAAAGACAATGGTCGCCGACCCTGACCGTAGTATCTACGTTTCAAAGGACGAGTACGGATACGAGTGGGTAGTTATCCAAGATGATGAACTTGAGTCTTTGACTACAAAGGTTCATTTAATCAATAAGACCTTAGAAGACCACGGTTTCTCTCCCGCCCTCCTTCTCTCGGCTTTCCGTTTTCAACAGACCTCGGAAGATCAGGTAGTTTATTGGATCTATCTTTATAAAAAGGGTACCTTCTATCCCTTTGTGCCCTTGTCTGGACAAAGAAGAGATAACGAACGAGAGTTGGCGCTCAAAGCTATCGTAGGTACGGATATTCCGGTAGAACCTGACCTAGAGTCGTGGCTGCCTCCGTGGGGTTTACCAGTATAGGTGAAGCGTCTGATACCATTTAATCCATTCCCAATGCGATAGCTTTTACCACAACTATGAGAAAATGAAACAGATGCCATGACTCAAGGAGGTGTGTCGGGTTTTACCGCTAATACAAACAGTATTAGGCAAAGCGCAGAAACATCAGGCGCTTACGATTATCACCTTAGCCGTCATGTTCACGCTTATAGGAGGCACTCTATTTTCTATTACCCAGACGGTATCTCTTTTCACGGGGATCTACTGGGCAATAACTACCGCGACAACTGTTGGATATGGAGACGTCACACCGAAAAATACAACTGGGCGACTCATTGCCGCCGGAGTGATGCTTACGGCCATACCGCTTTTCGCTAGCCTCTTCGCAGTGGTTGCCGCATCGTTAACGGCCCAGGAGATAAGAAAGGTCATGGGATTAGACAGGAGAGTTCCAAAAGACGGCTATGTACTTATTATAGGTTCAGGTCCTTTGGTTCGTCAGACAATAGAAGACCTAAGTGGAGCCGGACGTTCTTGTGTAATCGTTGCGGAGTCCAAACCAGGCGACCTAGACGGCCTAAAGGGGTCTATTCATTTAATTTCGGGATCGCCATTGGATGAAGACACGTTGAAAAAAGCACATCCTGAGCGAGCCCAGCAGATCTTAATTACGTCCGAGAAGGACTCTGAAGTACTACTAAGTACCGTACTGACAAAGCATCTCGCACCTAGCGTATCGATTATCGCCGTTGTAACGTCGAGACAAGTCGCTCAGGCCATCAGCGATCTCGGTGTTGATGTAGCGTTCTCCTCCGAGGAACTCCTCGGACACACGTTGGCGAAGAGTTTGGAAGCACCCCACGCATCTGAAGTTATCAGCAAGTTGCTCGGATCAGATAGCTACGAACTACTTGAAGAGGCCGTTAGCGAAGCACACGCAGGTAGACGACTCTCTGAAGTTAGAGGCGAAAGCCAAGATCTTATTCTTGGAGTTACTAAAGACACTGGCGTTTCCATAGGAGTGGACGAAGATCCCGTTCTATCTTCAAACAATAATCTGATTTTGATCAGACTAAGAGACACTCAAAAGGGAGCTTGAACCTCCTCAGGGCTTTACTGTGTTAGATTTACTAGGTCGCATGACCTCATCTCTAACTACGGAGTCAGGTTATTGTCGTTTCAGTACTTTGCATCGTCAAAAGATTAAGCTATGAAGGTCTCTCCATGCCACAGGCGGGTTAGATCGCCTAGGAAGTTATTGTAAGAAGTCTCCACGCAGTTGAAGTCTTCTATCTCCGTGTCACCATTTACTCTTGTAGCCATTATCGCAGCGCACATGGCAATTCGATGGTCCCCATGGCTCTGCACATTGCATGGTTTTGGAGAAAACGTTGTATCCCCATAGACGGTAAGTGTCGAGTCGTCACTTTCAACTCTCGCTCCGAAGCGCCTAAGCATCTCTGTTGTGGTAACTACGCGGTCTGACTCCTTGGTTCGCAACTCTTCAATACCGTGAAATACCGTCTTTCCTTCAGCGAAGCATGCCACTGTCGCAAGAATAGGTACCTCATCGATCAGAGCCGGAACTTCACCTTGATGTATCTCGGTAGCGACTAGATTGGAGTAGCTCACCTTGAGGTCTCCTGAAGAAAATACGTCGCTTACATGTCTCGACTCGTCTAGATTTGCACCCATGCGTCTTAGAACTGATAAGTACGCATCTCGTCCTTCACCCAGGTAGAGGTTTTTAAAGGTGACTTCGGACCCAGGTGCTATTAATGCTCCGCCGATAAAAAATGCCGCTTGAGACGGATCGGCGGGTATTGAAAGGTTGAAAGGTTTAGGAGCCGACGTTAGTCCATGGACTACAACTTCTCTTCCTCCACCTTGATTCTCACTTCGGTGGTCGATATCCAGGTAAGCGAGGAATTCTTCTGTGTGGGAACGCGTCCTTACTCTCTCCCTCACGTGAGTCGAACCTTCGGCGAAAAGACCAGCGAGAAGCAGAGCCGACTTCACCTGAGCAGAAGGAACTTTGGTATCAAGTTTTGTACCTTTTAGCCTCGATCCCCTGATAGAGATTGGTGCAAGAGCACCATCTTGTCTTCCGTCGATCCGTGCGCCCATCTCTCTAAGTGGTGCAACAACCCTCAACATCGGTCGTTTTACAATAGAACTGTCTCCAGTAAGTACAAAGTGTCCGTTAGTTCCACTTAGCACACCAGTCATTAGACGGAGCAAAGTCCCTGAGTTCTCCACTTCGAGGATATCAGATGGTTCTTTATAACTCCATGGCCCTTCACCGTGGACGGTTAGCAAGGTGTGATCCACGGAGTCGCGTGATACATTTACGCCGAGTTTGGACAAAACGTTGTATGTCGCGACCACGTCCTGTCCAAAGCTAAGTCCAGAAAGCTTTGATACGCCTTCACACAGGGATGCGAAAATTAGGGCTCTATGCGATATTGACTTGTCACCAGGGGGTTTTAGAACTCCATTGAAGGGTGACGCTACACCTCGAACGACCGCTCTTATTCGCCTTGAGCCTTGTCTCGGCATTATGAACTACTCCGGTAAATCATCGCGTAGTCCCTTCGCGCCGTGCAGGTATACATGGTGGAGTTCTCCCCTACCTTTTGATGTCTCTAAGTGCATTAGGACCCTGAGACATAGCGTAGTAGCTCCCACTATGTCAAGTTCCCGCGCACACATAAGAGGCACGTCTCCAAGTCCAAGTTCTCGAGCAGCGGCGGCGGGAAACATGCAATGTATATCGTTAGTCGCCGTAAAGATGATCGAGATGAGCTGCTCCTTACCGATCTCGTTTACCTCAAGCATTCTTGAGACCAGCTCCTTTGTCTTTACCGTAACCTCGCTCACGGTATCTTGGTCGACCGTAGTCGCTCCTCTAAGTCCCCTAACTGGCATCTACCAAAGTATACAACCCTGCTAGGGTTGAAAGTTCATCTACCAAACCCGCTCGTTTTTAACCTAGCGCACTTCGTGAGTACGTGATTTCGTGTTTTGCATCGACGCGGACCTTAATTTGATGACTTCCATTGAAGATAACTCTCGATACAAACCAGGCTTTAAGGTCTTGTCAGAGATGGGGCCAATTCGAACTCGCACTAACCTCACGACCTCGTTTGAGACAGCCTCGAACATCCGTCGAATCTGGCGGTTCCTACCTTCATGCAAGGTCATCCGCACAAGTTGGGGGGCTAGGCGCGTTATTCGCGTGGGCAACGTCTTCCCGTCGTTTAGGTAGATCCCCCTCTTCAACTTCGAAAGGTCTGAGTCTGTTGGTTGGTGACGTAGGTAGACCAAGTATTCTTTCTCAACACCATGAGATGGATGAGTTAGTTGCTGTGTGAGTTCTCCATCGTTCGTCATGATGAGCAACCCTTCTGAATCTGCATCAAGTCTTCCCACAGAGAAGACCCTCGGGTCTTTTGGAACCAGGTCGACAACACTCTGTCTGCCCTCGGGATCAAAGGCAGTACTAATTACTCCTTTAGGTTTGCTTAAAAGGTAGTACACCAAGTCAGTCTCGGTACATACGCTTCGCTCATCAACCTCTAGACGGTCTACACCGGGGACCATGCGATCGCCAAGTATCGCTAGCGATCCATTCACTTTAATTCGTCCATCGACGATCATATCTTCGCAGACACGGCGTGATCCGTAACCGAGGCGCGCTAGTACTTTTTGGATGCGTTCAGCGCCCTCTTCAGATTGTCTGATCATCTAAGATTCACCATCTGAGAACAGTGCTTCTTCTAAGTCCTCGACAGCTTTAGCATCGGGAACGAACGCGTCCAAGCTAGGAAGATCTTCCAAGGAGAACAGTCCAAGTCTCTCC
>JAKBGL010000028.1:0-357 GCA_021833085.1 Actinomycetes bacterium
GTTATCTTTTGCACAGACTTTAGCGGCCGGCCAAACTCAAACTTTGAACTCCGCTGCTCCTATTTGGATTAGGACTGGTAATGTCAAAGCACTCTCCATAAAGATCAATAACCTGCCCGTAGTTATATCTGCCCCATCTGGTACCTATAACTTAACTTTTAACGCTGGTTAGATAGAACTTTAATGAGCTCAATAGCGAGCTGACGCCTCTAGTTGTTACGGCTGTTGTGCTGCCGAGTCAGCGCCTTTCAGCACCTGTTTCGGCGGCGTTCCATCGAACTGGTAGTGTGAGTCTACTGAGTGGACAATGAATGCAAGGATGGAGCTTTCGTCCCGCCATGAATCGTATCTTCCAGT
>JAKBGL010000028.1:367-10463 GCA_021833085.1 Actinomycetes bacterium
ACCCATGTGCCCGGCGCCCATGTCGACCTTTAGGACAATGGGAGCCCACGGCGTGGTGGTGCGTATTTTTGCGACCCACTTTAGTGGCTCCCAATACGAGACCCTTGGATCGTTTAAACCAGCGCTAACGTATAGAAATGGATACACTCCGCGGTCTGTGTAGTTGTCATAGGGAGAGTATGAAGAGATGACGTCATAGGTGGCTTGATCTGTGAGCGGATTACCCCACTCTTCCCACTCCGTGACCGTGAGAGGGAGTTCAGGATCGGAAATGGTGGTCAAGCAGTCGACGAATGGCACCTCGGCCACAATGGTTCGAAAGAGATCAGGACGAAGGTTTAAGATGGATCCCATGAGTCATCCACCAGCGCTTGCGCCTCTGGCAACCAAGAGATCTTGAGAGGTGTAACCGATGGTTACTAGGTGGGAAGCACACGCTATGAAGTCGTAAAATGTATTTGTTTTCTTGAGTAGTTTTCCGTCTTCGTACCAGTGACGACCAAGTTCGCCTCCTCCGCGAACGTGAGCAATGGCGAAGATAAAACCTCTATCCAACAATGAAAGCCGGGAGATGGAAAAGGTAGGGTCGATTGAGTGTTCGTATGATCCGTAGCCGTATAAAAGAGTGGGTCGAGGCGAGGATGTTTCAAGATCCTTGCGTTTGACAAGGGATATAGGAACTAATGTTCCGTCATGACTTTGTGCCCAAAGTCGCTCGGAAACGTAGTTGCTAGCATCGAAGTCGCCAAGAACGGGCTGAGTTTTCAAAAGAGATATCGAATAGTTTGACAAGGATATTTCAAATATCGATGTCGGGGTTGCGAAAGATGTGTATCCGTATCGAAAAACTTCGGCATCATACTCTGCATTGTTCGCGGGCCAGATTGTACCTAGGCTCTCCGGAGTGGGGATTTGATAGTGATCCAGGTCTTTAATGCGGATGAGTCGAATCTCAAGCTGGGCATTACATCTGAGCAACACTGCGATGTGACTCTTGAAGATCTCGATACCTTCAACCTTATCTTGTTCACCTAGTTCAAATAGATTTACCCAAGTTATCTCATCGTCGAAGCTATATGGATCCGAAACCTCGGAGAACACGACCGAAAAGTCTTCGCGGTAGGCGTTGGTGACCAGATATGTAGCGTTTTCATGGGTATCGATGGAGTATTCTATGCCTTCTTGGCGCGAAAGAAAGACCTTTGGTGAGGAAAGCGGTGCCTCCGACGGAATGAGGAGTTGCTCTGTGGTTCTCTTGGACTGGCAGTCGATGACTATGTATCGCTCATCGGAGGTTTTACCAAGGTCTACGAAAAAACGCTCGTCGAGTTCCTCGTAGACGAGTGTGTCTTGTAGCGAGTTTGTACCTACTTTATGTGCGTAAACTTGAAAGGGGCGCATTGACTCGTCGGTACGTACATAGAACAAGTAGTTGGAGTCCTCTGACCATACGACGCCGTAGTAGGTGTCGTAGACGATATCAAAGGGATCGTAAGCTTTGGTGGTGTGCGCGATCTTTAACTCGAATGTCTCTGAACCGTCAAAGTCAAGGGAGTATGCAATGAGTTTATGGTTGGGGGATACGCTAGATGCACCCATTCCCATGTACTCGCGTCCTTCGGCTAAAACATTTTCATCTATTATGACTTCTTCTTGTGAGTCGTCGACGCTCCCCCTAGGTCTCCTACAGTGGATCGGGTACTGCTTTCCTTCTTCGGTCCTTCCGTAATACTCAAATGCGCCTTTCGCTGTCGGTACAGACATGTCTGTCTCTAAGACCTTTGTTTTTATCTCATTGAAGATCTGGTCTGACGTATTCTTTACGTGCGGGAAGATCTCATTAAAGTAGGCGTTCTCAGCCTCAATGTACTTCAAAGTGTCGACATCGTCACGATTTCGCATCCAATGAAACTCGTCTCTTCGTACTCCTCCAAGCCCTTTGAGTTCCGCCGAAACTTTCTTGGGTGGAACGGGCTGTTCGGTCGAGAGAATAGTTCTTAAGAGTTCATTTTGTGTCACACTTTAGATCCTAAGGGTGTTTTACGTACATTATCCCGGTATTTGTACTACATAGATAGTACAAATGCTACGTGCAAATGTTAGAATGATCATATCGCAGAGTGCTGTGGTCCGATGCGTAATGGAGGCACAGATGGCAAACAGTTTAGATCTTGGTAAGTATCAGCTCGGTTGGAGTGATGTAGAAGACTACGTTTTCAAACCCAAGAAAGGCATCTCTGAGGAGATTGTTCGTGAGATGTCTGCAATGAAGAAGGAACCTCAATGGATGAGGGAGTTTAGATTAAAAGCCTTAGCTCATTTCTTCAAGCGACCTATGGCGCCTTGGTTCGCGATAAATATGCCTGACCTCGACTTCTCAGATATTTATTACTACATTAAACCGACAGACAAGCAGGTTAATGCTTGGGATCAACTTCCGGACTCAGTCAAGATGACATATGAGAAACTTGGTATACCAGAGGCTGAGCGCAAGTATCTAGCTGGCGTAACTGCACAGTACGAGTCCGAAGTGGTGTATCACCGCAACCGGAAAGAGTTGGAGGATCAAGGGGTTCTGTTTTGCGATATGGACTCGGCTTTGCGTGACTATCCAGATCTTGTGAAACAATACTTTGGCTCTGTGATACCCCCTAACGATAATAAGTTCGCCGCTTTGAATTCGGCAGTGTGGTCGGGAGGTTCTTTCATATATGTACCGCCGGGCGTCAAGGTTGATATGCCTCTTCAGGCGTATTTTCGTATAAATGCTGAGAATATGGGACAGTTCGAACGGACTCTTATAATCGCCGACGAAGGTTCGCAGGTTCACTACATTGAAGGCTGTTCTGCTCCTGTATACACCACCGACTCGTTGCACTCGGCAGTAGTTGAGCTCATTGCAAAGCCAGGAGCGCGAATAACCTACACTACCATTCAAAACTGGTCCACCAACGTGTATAATTTGGTCACTAAACGAGCTCGAGCTGAAGCTGAAGCGCGGGTTGAGTGGATAGATGGCAACATTGGCTCGAGGTTGACGATGAAGTATCCAGCGGTGTATCTAGTTGGTCCTAAAGCTTCTGGTGAAGTACTTTCTGTAGCTTATGCCGGTGCGGGTCAGCACCAAGATGCCGGAGCAAAGATGGTGCACGCGGCTCCCGAAACGACATCAACGATTGTTTCTAAGTCGATATCTAAAGATGGCGGTGTATCTACGTACAGAGGACTTGTTCACGTCGATGAAGGAGCTAAAGGTTCTAAGAGTTACGTTAGGTGTGACGCTTTGTTGTTGGACGACCATTCAATCTCTGAGACCAAGCCGTATATGGAAGTCGATGAGAGAGACGCATCGATTGGACATGAAGCTACGGTATCAAGGGTAGGAGAGGATCAGCTGTTTTACCTTATGACGAGAGGGTTAAGCGAAGCTCAGGCAATGAGTTTAATCGTCAACGGTTTTATAGAGCCCGTGACGAGAACCCTACCTATGGAGTATGCGGTTGAATGGTCACGTCTAATTGAACTGCAGATGGATGGTTCGATCGGGTAAAGGAGGGTCCGGGCTCTAGCGCCACTCCAGCTTTGTTGTTGGACGACCAGAAAGCTTTTAGTTGGTTCGCTAAAGGGCGCTAGTTGGAGGGGTCCGATTCTATCAAGGGAAGATCGACTCCAAATGTAGAACCTTTCCCTAAGCCAGCGCTGTATACCCAAGCTCTTCCTCCATGTGCGTGCAGTATTGCAGCAACTAGAGATAGTCCAAGGCCAGCGCCACCTTGAACGCGCGAGCGGGAGGCATCCGAACGATAGAACCTTTCAAATACCTTTGAAAGGTTCTCGGTTTCGATGCCTGGTCCCGAGTCCTTGACCTCTAGTCGTGCGTAACTATCCCATAGGAGGTCTTGTATTGTAGGATCTACACTCCCGAAGAGGTCTCCTACATCTTTTGCTGTAGACTTAGCTCCCTTGGGGATGGGTTCTAGCTTCGAGACCTTGTACGTTTTTACCCAGACTGGAGAATCCGGTGGCGTGTGACTCCTCACATTAGAGAGTAGATTGGCGACGACCTGGCTTATTTGATTTTTGTCACCCAGTACCCATAGATTACTCCCGAGCTCTTTATGAAAGGTTCTTTGTGGCTGAACCACTGAAGCATCGGTAACGGCGAGATCTAATAGTAGTGAAAGATCAATGGGTTCAAGAATCAAAGGGCGACTCTGGTCCATTCTTGCTAACATTAACAGGTCTTCAACAAGAGCGCCCATGCGTTTTGACTCAGATTCGATTCGATCGATACTTCTTCTTAAGTCGCCCTCGTCTTGTAGTGCTCCTTGTTTGTAGAGTTCTGCGTAGCCCTGAATCGAAGTTAGGGGAGTTCGGAGTTCGTGGCTGACATCTGCGATAAAAACCCTTAGTCGTTCTTCTGAGTGTTTGGATCTGTCAAGTGCACTTTGGATTCGTTCTAACATCTTGTTTAGGGCATTCGCGAGCCTTAGGACCTCAGTGCCGGTACCTTTAGCCGCTACCCTTCTATCAAGTTGACCGTCGGCAATAGCGGACGCGGTATCGGTCATTGCTTGGATGGGTTTCAAACCAAAACGAAGGGAAGCGCTTCCTATCGATGAAAGGAGTAGCAGTACTCCAATTGATACTAATAACTCTACAACTAAGAGCCGGTGCAGCGTCGCATCCACCTGAGTCTCTGGTAGGGCCACGACAACTACGCCGTTCCCAATCGGTAAGTTTTCATTTACCGCTAAAACTCTATAACTTAAGTCTTGATTACCTCCGTCGGACTTGACCGTGCTTACCTTCCCAATCTCAAAGTTGTAAATTAGAGACTTTCCGGTGGAGCGTGTTAGTTGAGGTGGAGGTCCTATCGTGTTGTTGGATGCTTTGATTGGAAGAGTTAACCCAATTCCACTTCTATCTATGAACTCGATATATGTACCGACGGGCCACTGCCCCAGAGCACTTTGAGGCACTAGTCCGCCATTGAGATCGCCATTTACCAAGACGTGCGAAGCTGAACTCATCGAGGTTACGAGCTGCTCATCGAGCCGTTGATAGAGAAATGAGTTCAAAGAGGAGTAAAGTGCAAGATCTAGGATGAGTATGGTAAGTGCTAAAAGACCAAGGATGATGGCTAGTAGCTTTGCTCTAAGCGACATAGATGTATTTAAGAGGGAAGTCTAAGACTGTATCCTACACCTCGTATTGTCTTAATTAGCGGTGGGTGGTTGCTATCAATCTTTTTCCGTAAATACGAGATGTAAGTTTCTACTATGTTCGCATCGCCGCCAAAGTCATACTCCCAGACGTGGTCAAGGATCTGAGCTTTGGAGACCACCTTATTTGCGTTAATCATCAAAAACCGAAGTAGTTTGAACTCAGTAGCGGTAAGTTCAATCTCTTCATCCGATCTCCTAACTTCGTGTGTATCTTCATCTAAAACGAGATCCGCGAAGACCATGCGGGATTGACGCTCTGGAGAGTTCCCTGAACGTCGAAGTATTGCGCCCACTCTTGCGGAGAGTTCGGCTAGGGAAAATGGCTTGGGTAGATAGTCGTCAGCACCAGCCGTGAGGCCGATGACTCTGTCTTCCACAGCGTCTCGTGCTGTGAGAAAAAGTACGGGAGTCTTGTTTCCTTCTTCTCTTAGACGCTTTAGAACTTGGAATCCATCTAGGTCTGGCATCATGATGTCCAATACGATGAGATCCGGATGAAAGGTTCTAGCTTTATCTAGCCCCTCTCTTCCGGAGTTTGCTACTGCGACTTCGTAACCTTCGAAGCCTAAAGACATATTCAATAACTCGGTAATAGGCGGTTCGTCATCTATAACAAGAACCCTTATTCCCAGAGGTTCCTTGCCGACGCGTGGACTCCCCTGTCTTGACGTTGCAGAATCTTTCACCTAAACATCTACCTTTCGACCTTCAAATATTAAGGTCAGGCTCCTGGTGGAGTTGACACTAATGTGACTGTAGCAGAGTTTTGCCCGTTGTTCGGATCTAACCATGTAATTGTGACGCTAGTTCCAGGTGCCTTGCTCTGAATCGCTGTAACCAATTGGGAGATGGTGGTTATTTTAGTACCGCCGATAGCTTGGATTACATCTCCCGATTGAATGCCAGCAGACATAGCCGGTGAGTTAGCTACAACATTATCGACCAGGGCCCCTGTAGTAGTTGGGCTGTAACCCAGCTGACTTGCAAGCGAAGGGGTCAGGTTTTGAACGCCAACACCTAGAAATCCGTGTGAAGACGCAGTCGATGATGAAGCGGTGGATGAGCCGTTAGGGTGCGCCTCAATCTGTTTTACGATAGTAAGAACTGAATTGATTGGCTCCGCAAAGCCTATCCCCTGAGCAGACTGTGAAGAACTTGATCCTGTAGCCGCGGCCGTATTCATCCCGATGACATATCCAGCAGAGTTCAAGAGTGGACCTCCTGAGTTCCCCGGGTTGATCGGAGCGTCGGTCTGAATCATGTTATTGAGTGTCTCGGTCGCTCCAGTCTCGCTTTGAGCTGTGATTGTCCTCCCTAAGGCGGAGATAATTCCTTCGGTAACTGTCGGCGTTCCTTGTAGCGCTAGAGCGTTACCGATCGCTACAACGGGATCTCCAACCTTCATCGTGTTGGAGTTTCCAAGTGTCACTGTCGGCAAGTTTGACGCTCCTTCTATCTGTAGAACTGCGACGTCATGAGTCGGATTAGTTCCAATGACTTTAGCCTTATACGTCTTCTTTGAGTTGAACAGAGTCACGGAGATACTGCTTGCGTTGGCTATTACGTGATTGTTAGTTAATACATATCCGTTTGACGATATGATCATTCCAGTTCCAGCGGCTTGGAACTGACTTGAGGCTGAACCTCCGAAAAAGCCGTTCGATGGAGTTGTAATATAGCCGGTTGTATTTATATCAACAATCGCAGGTTCGACTTTACTTAGTAGTTGAGTAACCGATGTAGATCCTTGACTAGCTGTCGTTGACGCGAGCGGGGCTGCAGTGACTTGTTTTATTACTGGGGCGGCGTTATCTGTGGAGTGTTTTGCCACTTCATAACCCACTCCCGCTCCAGCCGCACTAGCTATTAGAGTAGCGATTACCGTTACACCGAGCAGTCCAGATACGCCTATCTTTCGTTTCTTATCTTTAGCAGACTTAGTAGATTTAGTCGGCGAAGGCTGAGTGTAGGAGTAGGAGTATGCTCCCGCCGCATACGAGTCGGTGGATGCATACGGATCGACTCTTTGAGAGACGTCTCCGTTATCTCTGGTAGTACCGCTATTAGGACTCTCGTTAGGGTTTGACAGGTGTGAAAAAATATTGAAATTATTCAATGTTTCCTCCTCTGAACCACTGTTTGGTGAATTTGCCTCTTCATAGGTGTCGTCTTGCTCGTTTTGACTACCGTTTTGTGGAGTCTCTTCGTTGCTCATCTCAATCTCCTATGCACTTAACTCTTTCTAAGTACATACAACCTCGAAATGCTAGGTTTTTGCTGGGAGTTGTGTTAGATGCTTGTATGACCTTGAGCTATCTAGACATCCGCTAAGGTAAGTGTCAAAAATGAAAGAACTCTTAGATCTTACGGAACTATTTACCACTCTAGCTGGGAGTGTACCTCTGAAAGACTGTGTACGATTAGGAGAGATATTTTGAGTTAAATGCTATGTCTAGGTTCAAAGAGAAGAAATCGTCCTAATTAACCGTTGTTGAGCTACGTCTGAGGTCTTATCCTGAGTAATAGATAAGACGATACTTAGAAGTCCCATCTTCAATCTCAAGGAGAAATCGGCTAATTAGTGTAGGTTGAGAGTCACTATTCTCAAAATGTCGTCGCGGTGCTAGACTAGCCCACTAATAGTTCAACACTTGTCCTAAGCGAACTTTGGTGATCAAGGTAGCTTGAGAAGTGTTAATTCACTCAATTCGAACGATCGGAGAGCATCATTGAGCATGCGTGAAGAGTGTAAGCATTTTCAAAGTCGCACGTATGACTCTGGAGAGGCATCACGATTTTGTGTACTCGACTTGGCACCGGAAGCTCCATGGAGATGTCCACCTAACTGCAGCGCTTTTACCCCGAGGCTTGCTGATGTAGCCTGGGTGCACGGTTCTTTGATCCCTAAAGCGGTCGGCGCTGAACCGGAGAGTGTTGGCGATGAAGAGGTTCAGTCGCTCTTGAAGGACGCTGAGAAGGTGGTAGAAGAAGAGGCCTTTGAGATCTCAAAGGAGAGGCCGAAGGGTATATTTTCGAAGTGGAAGAATCGTCGAGACTGATACACCTAGCCAAAGTTTGGTTTCCTCTTTTCAGCAAATGCTTTCGCGACTTCGCTGATGTCTTTTTGATTTAGAAACGAAGTATTCCAAAGAGCTACTCTTTCGAGGTCTCGCGATAGATTTTTATTATATATAGAGTCTAAAATGCGCTTTGTTCCTTGTGTCGCACTCGCCGAGTTAGATGCGATCTCTTTGGCTATCTCTAGGGCGTGTGTTTCAGCCGCCTGCTTATCTTCGAAAATACCATTTACTAGTCCGATCTCCTTCGCCTCTTTTGCTGAGAAGTCACGCCCGGTGAGGGCTAGTTCGTACAGGGCGCCGCGTGGGATGATCGATGGTAGGAGTTGCAAAGAACCCAAGTCAGCCACGATAGCGAGCTTTGTCTCTCGAATGGAGAAGATAACGTCGTTTGAGCAGTAACGAAGCGAGCAGGCTGAAATTAAGTCGACTCCGCCACCGAGACAGTATCCCGAAACCGAAGCGATAGAGGGGACTCTCAGATTTGCTAGTACTTTCGTGGCCAGTTGAAGCCGTTGGATTCTCTCAAAAAGATCGATTTTAGAGGCGGTAGAACTTCCAGATGAATACTCCGATATCTTTGCTAGCTCCGAAAGGTCGAGCCCGGAAGAGAAATGAGGTCCTTCGGCAGTGAGAAGCAGCACCTTTATGTTTTCGTCGCTCCCGAGTTTGGTGAGAACCGCGGGCATTTCCTCGAAGTACTCTTTGCCCATTGCGTTAAACTTCTCGGGTCGGGCTAGACGAACGATAGCTACCTGGTCTTTTAGTTCAAAGGTTACGACTGACATGTTCTCTATATCGTAAGGCATTCAGTAACTGAACGCGTTAGTCGAGGGGAAATTGTTGGTTCCGAAAGAAGTAAGGTTGAACGACCATAGAGCCGTGTTTGACAGCGGCTGCTTTCTTAGCGCCGCACGGGGTTTACGGTAAGAAGATGAGAGTTCAGCCGTAAGATCACTGGTGAAACGCATCGAACTCATCGCTGGGGGACGTGAAGGCTGCTGAGATATCTATCGATTGTAGGTGGTACTTTTGAGCTGAATCAGGCCAGAACTACTGAGCGCTGTCGTTTCTGGGGTTTGAAGATATGGCCATAAGTAGCTGTTCGAGGCGATCAAGTCGTTCGTGTAAAGACTCCTCGAGCTTGGTGACAGAAGAGTCTTGAGAGTTGAGGTGAGCGTCGATTATTTGTGACTCATGAAGAAGGGCCTCGGCATCTTGGTAGGTCTGGTTCGCTCTCTTGTCGGCCGCCTTAGCTTGAACGTCTTGACCTACCATGATTATCGACAGCAAGACAAGTTGTAAAAACGTTTGTGCAACCCAAGCTACGATAGCCTGTATCCCAGATCGTAGAGCAGAAGGTAGGCTCAGGAGGTCAAAAGCCGCAAAGATGTACGCGCACCACATGGAACCTACAGCTTTGGTAATTTTTACTGCTAGCCAGGCGTTAAATCTATTCGACACATTGTTTCTGGGAAGTTGATCAAAGACCTTTACCGGCTTTTCGAACTTGCGAAGCTCAAGCCACGGATGATGTTGTAAAAGGCTGGGTGTCGGTTCGTGCGATGCGGTTGTAGGTGCTGTCACTGTTACTCCTGTATCTTTAGGATTTTCTTACATTCCAAGCAATAGTAGCTATCGTTGTCGGTTGAGGCGACAGTTCAAGCTTAGTTTTCCGACTCTCCGCGTTTTAGTAGGGAGCAACCGATCCCAACAGATCCCAATTCACCCTCCCTGCATATAGAAGAGCCCTGATCCTGAAGTTACCGAAGTTGACAAACCCGAAAGCGA
>JAKBGL010000029.1 GCA_021833085.1 Actinomycetes bacterium
TACCCTTGGCTTCTGCTCTCCGACGGAACGAAAGCGGTGGTATCTCAACCTACGGGAATACCAGCGCCTCATGGCGTACCCGCTCATTTCCGAAGAGCCTTGAAACCTAAGATCTATGCAAATGGGTACAATCTGTCCATTCCGAGTAGGAGTGACGGGGAGGTAGCTCTCCTTTTCGTGAGGGACGCCACACTAGTTTGTCGATGGGACACTGACCTTTCTGGCACATTACCGTCGATAATTTAGTCTGGTTCTTTGCGGAGGGATGATAGGACCGCTGCCTTAGCCCAACTGAGCTCTTCGCTGGCGTCGAAGACTGCAGCTCCTGTTACTTTATCGGAAGAGTGGAATAAAACTACTAACGCGTGGCCGGAGCGATGGATAACTTCGTCCTTTGAGTCCGCCATCCGTACCCCAACTGTTTGAATTAGTCGTCCGTGTTGTTCTGTCCAGGCGAAGGGAAGTTCAGGGGCGTCACGCGGAGTGTTAGTAATATTTTTTGCCACCTGTGATGCCTGATTGACAGTCGATTCGAAGTGCTCAACATGAATATGCCTCTGATAAAGGGGGTGGAGCCAGCTCGAAGCGTCCCCTACTACGTAAAGTGCTTCAGCGCCGTAAACCTTACCTTTGTCGTCCGCCAAAAGAGCGCCAACTTCGTCGAATTTAAGGGAGTCAACCGAGCGAAGCCATTGAGTGGCTGGCTTTACTCCGACTCCGATAACCACAACATCAAATGGATGGCGTTGTGAAGGTGTTTCGATCCAAACGACATCTTCGGTTTCGGAGTCAACTATCGAGACAGGCGCGCCGAATACCGTCTCTACTCCATTGTTTTGGTGAACGGTTTTGAGTGTCTGTGACAGATACGGACCCACAACTTTACTCATCGGATGTTCATCACCATCGAATAGGACCACTTGTTTTACTAGACCCGATACTGACGCGGCCACTTCCGACCCTATGAAACCCGCACCGACGACTCCGATGCGTACGTGTTGTTTAAGTTGGTCTCTGAGGCGCACGCTATCTTCAATGTTCCTGAGATAGATTACTCTACTGGAAGGGGGCACCTTTGGAAATGTAATGGGTCTGGCGCCCGTGGAGATGACTGCATAGTCGTACTCGACGGTGGTATCGTTGCTAAGCGTTATGTTTTTTTCTAGCGGATCTATAGAGGTTGCACGTACGCCGAGTTTCCGCGAGTAAGGCTCCGAAATGTTACCACGTAAGTAGCACCGCTCGACGGGGGAAGTGCCTTTGAGTAACTGTTTTGAAAGTGGTGGTCGCTGGTAAGGCGGGTGAGACTCTTCCCCAATTAAAACTATCTCTCCGTCGAAACCGGCTTTTCTCAGCTCCTGGGCGCTACGAAATCCGCCAAGAGAAGCTCCGACGATTGCACACCGTTTCTTCATTTAGGATTTTCGTCTTAGCTAGATATAACTAGATGATCTTAATCGCTTGCGTGGGGCAGCTGGCTGCCGCCTTCTCAACAAGCGGTTTTAGTGACTCTTCCGGAGTTTCGATTAGCACATACAAGTAACCATCCTCTCGCACCTCAAATACGCTTGGAGCTATCTGCATGCATATAGCGTTTGATTGGCATCGGTCGAAATCCACTTCGATTTTCATGGCGTCCCTTTCTTGTGCATTGATGTTACCCTAGTGTATGGTAGTTCATACGATGCTCATAGTTTCAACTATGGAAGGTCTCAGGAATGACTTTTAGGGTCGAAGGTGAGCCGACCAAGAAGGAGTTTCTTACGTGAGGGTATTGGTTGTTGACGATGAAGTGAGTCTTGGCGAAGCTCTAAAGCGTGGACTCAGCGCAGAGGGTTTTGCAGTGGACCTGGCTCGTGATGGCCTGGAGGGCCTCCGTATGGCGAAAGAGACCTCTTACGATTTAATAGTCTTAGACATAATGTTGCCAGGAATGAATGGATTTAAACTTACGGACACCTTGCGTAGTGAGGAGATCTGGACGCCGATCTTAATGCTTACTGCAAAAGACGGGGAGCTTGATGAAGCTGAAGCCCTAGATACGGGAGCCGATGACTTCTTGAAAAAGCCGTTCTCCTTTACAGTGCTTTTGGCTAGGATCAGAGCTCTGCTTCGGAGGGGTATCGAAAGTCGTCCACCCGTACTATGTGCGGGGGAACTTACGTTGGATCCCGCAAGTCATACGGTGAAACGTGGAGACGTACAGATTGATCTTACTTCAAGGGAGTTTTCATTTCTGGAGCTGTTATTGAGATCTAAAGGTAGGGTCCTTACCAAGCGAGAGATCATCGAGCATGTCTGGGACTACGACTTTGAAGGTGACTCAAACATTGTCGAGGTATATATCGGGTACCTTCGACGTAAAATCGATCTTCCGTTCGGAACGAAGTCTGTAAAGACCGTGAGAGGGGTAGGTTATCTCCTGGATGAATCGGGAGGAGTGTGCTCTGAAGAGCAGGTCGCGTCTAAAGTTAGTTAAAGTTTCATTTCAATTTGAGTAAGAGGTCCATAGGGTTATTGGTGCTGAGTCGGACTGGTGAGAGAGTTCCAAAGAGATAAACGCGGTACTAGAAGAAGCTATCAAGGTCGAAAACGATGGTCTGTAAGAGGGCGTACTACCATCGTCGCCTCTTTAGTTGTGAGCTCTGCGCTCGCGCTAGGCTCAGTGATCATGGTCGAGCTACTTCGTAGCGAACTCACAGCTAATGTGGTCGAGACAGCAAAAAACGAGTCGGTCAACATTGTCTCTTTGGTGCAAGGTGGAGAGCTTCCAAATCCTATCCCGATTCCCAGAGGAGATCTTGCGGCTCAAGTAATCGCACCAAACGGTAGGGTTATAGCTTATACGCCGAACTTGGCGGGGTTCAAGGCGCAGTATCAATTTCCAACTTCTAAGAGCACAGCTCAGACGGTAGTCCGACAGTCGAATAACTCAATAGTTCAAGTTGGCGACCATGACCATAACTACATTCTTGTGGCCAATCGTATCGATGTCGCCGTTCCGGTAGAGACTCAGGCGGCAAAGACTTATCAAGCCTTTGCTTCCACTGTGAAGAACAAGGGAAAGATTGTTTCAGGCAGTTCTGCTCCTGGCAACTACTACGTATACGTCTGGGCATCGCTCCAATCTGTCGACCAGTCTGTGAGAACCTTGGTCTTGATTCTTCTGGCTGGATTTCCTCTTTTGATAGCGGTGGTCGTTGTCGCGACGTGGCTCACATCGAAAAAGGCTTTCGAAGCTGTAGAACGTATAAGAGTTGATGTGGACGAGATATCTGAGACAAATCTTTCACGTCGAGTGTATGAGCCGGACCAAGGCGACGAGATAGCGCGACTGGCACACACTATGAACCAGATGCTAGAGCGACTTCAGATCTCAACTGAGGAACGTAAACGATTCGTTGCCGATGCTTCACATGAGCTCAAGAGCCCTTTATCGGCTCTAAGGACTTCGCTCGAGATAGCGCTACGCCATCCCGACGAGGTCGATTGGCCGTCTACTGCAAAAACGGGTATAGCCGAGAGTCAAAGAATGCAACACATTATCGAGGACCTTCTGCTTCTGGCAAAGGCTGATGCTGGACAGCTGATAGATGTCTTTAGAACCGTGGATATAGATGATCTAGTGGCCGAAGAGTGTCAGAGACTTAAGTTGCTTACGCCAGTTAGATTTGACCTTACCGATATGTCAGCTGGTCGAATTCAAGGAGATCCTGAGAGAGTTCGCTCGGTGGTTAGGAATCTACTAGAGAACGCTGTGAGGCACGCAAACTCCCGTGTGTGGGTATCGCTGCGAACTATAAACAACAACGTAGTATTTGGCGTGGCGGACGATGGTAAGGGTATAGTTGAGTCAGACAAAGAGCGGATTTTTGACCGCTTTACCCGTTTGGATGAGTCGAGGAGTCGCGACCAAGGTGGCTCGGGCCTGGGACTTGCCATAGTGAAGTCTATCGTGTTGGCTCATGGTGGGACGATATCTGTGTCCACCAATGATCGGTGTGGCCATGGTGCACAATTCACAGCTGTTTTTGAGGCTGACTCCGGTAGTGTGTTGGAGTCGGATGCTTTTCCGTTCCCGTCGGTGGACGCTAACAGCTCGCCGTAAACGATTGACTTATCTGGAGAGATCTTTTGCGAACACGAAGAAGACGTCGGCCAACTAAAAGAACATTTTGGTTGCGCCGTTCCTTAGCTGGTGGACTTACGCTTGTTGTTTTGGTGACAGGCTACTCTTACGTCAATGCCTTGACCGCTCCAGGGGGAGCGGGATTTGGGGTGACGACAGTCGAGTGGGTTCGGGGCCACGGTGGAGCAAGTTTCGTAAGGACCTTGGAGAATATATGGTACACGTTGAACGCTCCGAAGGTAGGAGGACGACCACCTAAAGGAGCTTTCATACCAAAGGGTAAGGCAAAGGTCACCTCAACATCGGAGTTGGCTACCACGCCACATCTCCCGCCGCCAGCGCCGATAACACCGTTAGCGTTTCCGTCTCTTCCGAATGAAGGAAAGTGGACACCCGAAGGTCTTACTGTGAATGGATACCCGAGCCTGTATGTGACGTTGCTGAGGCCTGATCCAATACATACCTCGTTAATTGCGGGAATCGCATGGATGGATCCTCATCTAGTGAACTTCATCCAGTTCGCAGGATACCAGCAGCCGCCAACTGGTGGCCCGTGGCCGTACTCATCTCCTATTCCAAAGTCGATGCAGTCCAATCTCATTGCTACGTTTAACTCTGGTTTCCGTATGCAAGATGCCCAAGGAGGCTACTACGCCTACGGTAAGTTTGCGGTCCCGCTCGTAAATAATGCGGCCTCCTTCATAATCTATAAGAACGGTTCAGCGAACATCGTCGCTTGGCATGGTGGACAAAAGATTCCAAAAAATGTGGACGTAGTTCGACAGAATCTTTCTCTTTTAGTGAACAACGGTAAGATCAATCCGGCTGTCTATGACAACAACTACACTATTTGGGGTCAAACGGTCGGAAACACAGTCTTGGTTTGGCGATCAGGTGTGGGTATTACGAAAGACGGAGCGATAGTATATGTAGCCGGTCCAGGGCTGTCTGTACAGTCGCTGGCCAATCTTCTTCTCAAAGCCGGGGCGGTTCGGGCAATGGAGTTTGATATTAACACAGATTGGGTCAACTTCTTTTACTTTAACCAGACGCCAGGAACTTTGGCATCCCCTGCTAACGGTTCGCAGTTGGTTGGAGGGATGTTGCGCCCGGTTAGTCGGTACTTTGGCGTAACGGACCGGGACTTCGTTGGAGTTTTTGCTCGACCGAAAGCGGTATCGTTGACCGGTAACTAATTGAACTTGGATTTTTATGCCGAATCGTAGCTTGGTGTTTCGGTTTAAAAAAAAGTGAAGGGACCGTCTTAGACGTACGAAACGATCTTCATTTCGTTGGCTGTTCTATACGAAGTTAGGCTCGCGTGAGGTCGTTTTCGTCTTTGTTCCAGGCAATGGAGCGAGTAGATTACTCAGGTCTTCAGGTGTGAACCGAGCTCCACTTTGTTTAGCTTCGTCTAAGATCCCAGAGGCCAACTCAGCTTTTTGTTGCTGGAGTTTCACTATCTTTTCTTCTATACTTCCAGCTACAATGAGCTTGTATACAAATACAGATTTATCTTGACCGATGCGGTGTGCTCTGTCCGTCGCTTGGTCCTCCGCCGCTGGGTTCCACCAAGGATCGTAGTGAATAACCGTGTCCGCGGCCGTTAGGGTAAGTCCAACTCCGCCGGCCTTCAGGCTTATTAAAAATACAGGTACTTCTAGAGCCTGGAACCTCTTTACAGGAGTGACCCGATCTTTGGTATCACCTTTTAGCTCTACATAGTCAATACCGTTTTGCTGAAATGAGGTACCTATTATGTCGAGCATCTCTGTGAATTGAGAGAAAATGAGTATCCTTCTCCCTTCAGATAGAAGCTCTGGAACCATCTCTAATAAGGCGGCGTGTTTCGCCGACTGTGTGACCTTTCTAGCGACGTTAGATTTCAAAAGTCTTGGGTCGCAGCAGACCTGTCTAAGTTTCAATAACGCGTCTAGCACTATGATCTGACTTCTTTCAAGACCTCGTTTCGCAACTTCGTCTCGGATTCTTTTGTCCATTGTGACTCTTACGGACTCATAAAGATCTCTTTGCACCCCGTCTATTTCAATCGGACGTAATACTATGGTTTTTGGTGGGAGTTCTTTGGCGACATCAGACTTAGTTCTTCGCAGGATGAAGGGACGAAGTCTCTTTGACAAGGTACTGAGGCGGTTCTGATCCTTGTGAACCTCGATCGGAGTTCCCCATACCTCTTTGAAGAAACTCTTGTCACCTAAAAATCCTGGCAGGAGGAAGTCGAATTGAGACCATAGCTCTAAAAGGTGATTCTCAATCGGTGTTCCCGTAAGGGATAGACGGTAATTACTTTCTAGTCGCCGTATAGCGGAAGCCGATTTCGACGCTATGTTTTTCACGTACTGAGCCTCGTCTAAGATCACAGTATGAAATGGTATTGGTTGAATCTTTTCGATATCGCGCCATATCAGAGGATACGTCGTAAGTACTAGATCAAAGTTAGATATTTCGAGGTAACGGCTGTGCCTCTCTGGCCCGTGTAGCGTGAGTACCGAGAGTGTTGGAGTGAACTTTTCCGCTTCGGTCTCCCAGGTATGAATGAGGGATGTTGGAAGTATGACCAAGACCGGATTAGCGAGCCTGCCAGCCTCTTTTTCGATTAACACATGGGTTAATGCTTGTAACGTTTTGCCAAGTCCCATGTCATCTGCAAGGATGCCGCCGAGGTTGTTTTCTCTCAGGAACTGCATCCAAGCTACCCCCTCGGCTTGATAGGTGCGCAGCTGTGCTTTTAGCGACGTAGGCGTAGTGATTGGTTTTACACCTAGTGATGGGATTTGGGAGTTGGTAAGAGAAATAACGCTTTCGAGGCCCTTTTCGTCGATGTCGAAGTGAGAAGCTAGCTCCTTTGCTCTTGTTGCATCGAATCGTGAGAGGCGTAAATGATTACTCCCTTTTTTGGAAAAAAGATCGATTAAAGTGCCGACGATTGGTTTTAGTCTTGCAGCTTCGACCTGAATCTGGGCGGTGTTTTGCGGCCTAAGTAGGATGACCTCGTTATCATCTATCTTTGACAACCCATTTGGACTGAGCCATCTACTATCCCGGGAGAATAGTTCGACAAGTAGTTGTTTTAGATCTAGCCGCGCTCCTTCGACTTTGATGCCTATGTCGACGTCGAGCCAACCATCGTCGTTAGGCGTTAGGTCGAGATACCACTCAGAGACTGAGACACGAAAGTGTCGAAAGCTAGGATCGATTTTGACGCCCCAACCTGCAGCCTTCAACTTTGGAAGCTCCTCCTGCATGAAGCCTTCCCAGGCATCTGCATCATCTAGTCCCATGAGGACGTTGTCATCGTTTTGGCCTTCTATCTCAAGAAGGTTAAGGTCAAAGTATCCTAATCCAGTTAGCTCGATTACCTCTATGAGGTCGTGCTCTCTTTGTTGATCGCGTCGTACGTGGATGGGTTCATTTGCCTCCCCGACTGTTATCTCATAGTTGTCGTCAATCTCAAACACTGCATCTTGGTATCGAAACTCGAAGTGCGCGAAGTCGATACTTTGATCATATGTCTCTTTAGACCATGGAGATCTGAACCTCATACGTGCGGTTGACGTTGAAAAGGTTACCAATGGCTCTAACGGAACATCAATCTGTCGCATGTGTTGGAAGGGCTCTTCAAGAGGAAGAGAAAGTTGTGTTTCGAAGTTGGATAAGAGCTGTCTCAAGTGCTTTGCTTCAACGGGATTGAGCGGAGGCGCCTTCAATATCTTGATTAGGAGTTTTTGATTGTCAAGGCAATTTACAGGCCCAACGATATGCTCGGTACTGTCGATGCCAAATAAAGTGTCTCCCACGGAGAAGGTCTGCAACCACCTTTGATCTCGTTGTAGACGCGGCGACTGTTCTCCCGACCTTTGAATATCCCAGTTGAGTATGGCTGGAAGCTCAGCAACATACGACAAGGGTATTTCAAATGTGTCAAAGTAGAGTTTATTAGTCGCACTCAGAGTCTGAATAACCTCATCGCAAAAAGTCGGGCCGAGCGGGATGAGAGGACTGTACATCGAGGTTGGTGGTGAATCTATCAGGAGCAGCTTCAATACATGTTGGTCGTGAGGAGTGACAAATGCAGGCGGGTTACGCAAAGCGTTCTGATAGTTGCTCCAATCTTCTAAAGTTCCTGTAAGTGAGCCATCTTTGCGTACTCGGGACTTTAATGGACGAAGGGCTGGACCTTTCCAGTGCTCAGTCAATGTTAACTTCCACACCAGTGCGTACGGACTAGTCCTAGGGGCCTTTTCTTCTTTGAAGTCTAATGTATCTGCTAATTCATCGAGAAAACTTTGTGCCTTTGACCTAATAGAGTCGTCTCGATCATCTGAACGGTACTTTACTGTAGCAAGAGCAACAGCAGCTGCGTGTTTGCAGTAGAACGCTACTGGACAAGAGCATCTCGAAGATAGTTGACCGTTTCGAAAGTCAAGCGTTACGGCGTAGGGTTTCGCTGCCGTTCCTTTGACGGAGGCGGTAACGAGACTAGAGTCTATGGCGAGAGCTGATATATAACTCAAGTACGGTTGAGCTTTTTTGATCTCGCGCTCACCAAAATAACTAAATATATCTACGAACGTGACGTCGTATGCGTCCAAGGAGACTCCCCAAGTAGTTTTGAATTTAGAGTCTAACCACTTGTGCTTCGCAATATGACTTTGAGTCGGTTACCGTGCTCCGTGGTGGGATTTTGCTTAGACATCAACAAGACGGGAGGCAGTTATAAATGATGCGACTCGCGATCAATTAGTCGTAGCGCCTTCAAGTGCTTGTGTCAGTGTATTCCAAGGTAGAGTCGCACACTTTATCCTAACGGGAAACTTCACCACACCTTGTAGTGCAATTAGCTCGCCAACTGTGTATTCGTTGATTGGTTCAATCGTCTCGCCATCAGCATCTCCATCTTCGTCGAGGGCCATCATCTTTTTAAACGTTCTGATCGCCTTATAGGCATCATTAATTGACCTGCCCTTTACTGCATTGGACATCAATGATGCTGAAGAGCGTGAAATTGAGCAACCTTGTCCATCTATTTTTATATCTTTGACTACTTCGTCCTCTACAAGTAGATAGACCTTTACCTCATCACCGCAGAGTGGGTTGTATCCTTGCTCAACTACCGCGGGCGGTGTTTCAAGTGTTCCTTGATTTCTGGGGTTCTTGTAGTGATCTAAGATGATCTCCCGGTAAAGATCTTCGAGACCTGGCATTTATTCTCCTCTTTTACTTGAAAAACTCTTCGGTGTGCTCAAGAGCTGCGACCAGTGCCTCTACATCTTTTGCCGTGTTGTAGAGATAAAAAGAAGCGCGCGCTGTGGCTGGTACATTAAGTGAAGTCATCAATGGTTTCGCACAGTGATGACCGGCTCGCACGCAAACTCCTTCCTGATCGAGAATTTGAGAGACATCGTGCGGATGGATATCTTCTAGTTCAAAGGAGATGACCCCGGTGCGCTTTTTGGGATCTCGTGGACCAAAAACCTTGAGCCGAGCTCCGAAACGTTCTCCAAGCAGTTCTAGGGCATAGGTCGTCAACGATAGTTCATGAGTTCGAATAGCATCTAAAGATACACCCTCAAGGTATGTAAGTGCAGCATCTAGCCCAACGGCCTCAGCTATTGGCGGTGTACCGGCCTCAAACTTGTGGGGTATGTCATTGGTTGTAAATCCCTCCGTGGTGACGTTTCTGATCATCTCACCGCCTCCGAGAAATGGGTACATATCTTCGAGGATGGACTTCTTTGCCCAAAGTGCACCGATACCGGTAGGCCCCAACATCTTATGCCCAGTAACGCAGTAAGCATCGATTCCAAGCTCATCCACGTTGGTTCTTATGTGAGGAGAATATTGAGCTCCATCTGCTATTACTACTGCTCCAGCTTGATGAGCAAGCTGTGCTAGCTCCTGCACAGGGTTGATTGTGCCTAAGACGTTGGAAGCCATTGTGACTCCCAGTATCTTTACACCCTTGAGCTGCTCTTCGATGTTGTCGAGTATGAGTTGACCGTCATCGTCGAAGTCCAAGAAACGCAGTTCAAACCCAATCTGTTCCTTGAGAATCATCCAAGGGACTATGTTGGCGTGGTGTTCCATTTTAGTGAGAAGAACGGCATCTTTTGAGGAAAGGTACTTTCTTCCATACCCGTGTGCAAATAGGTTAAATGCCTCCGTAGCATTTTTTGTAAAGACAACTTCGAGTTCTGGGCTTGGTGCCCCGATGAACCTTCCTAGGTGAGCCCGAGCCTCTTCGTATAGATTCGTA
>JAKBGL010000030.1 GCA_021833085.1 Actinomycetes bacterium
CTCGCTGCCTGCGTTGGATCGTAGAAGTTTCGTGGAACCCGACATCGAGATCCAACACGAAGAGATTGCTCCAATACCCGGACGGTCGTTAAAGGTGATCTGGACTCCAGGCCACTCTCCTGGACACATCTGTCTCTATGAAGGAAGGTCGAAACGCCTTTTCTCAGGTGATCACATTCTCCCACGCATCACGGCCAACATCTCGTATCATCCCCAGTCGGGAGACAATCCGCTACGGGACTACTTAGAGTCACTAGAGAAAATCAACAACTACGATATCGAAGAGGTTGAGCCTGCACATGAGTATCAGTTTAAAGAGGTGGCAATGAGAATAAAGGAGATACAGCACCACCATATCGAGCGACTCGTTGAGATCAAAACGGTCCTTAAGTCGCCGCCATCAAAGACCGCATGGGATGTGGCACAGGAACTTACTTGGTCTAGACCGTTCAACAGCTATCCACCTTTCATGAAGAGAATGGCTGTGGGAGAGACGGTCGCTCACCTCAAATATTTAATCAGCTCTAAAGAGGTCATCACGCATAACGACAATCCCGTTACGTACTCCCCCTTGGAACTGTAGTAATCTATAACCTTGACAAACTCTCAAAAGGAGACGATGTGGTCAAACTAGTTGCACTATGGGGACGGCTTCGAGACGAGAACTCCCAAGAAGAGTTTCTCGGTGAATACATGAAAGATCACATTCCACTTGTGAACAAAGTGCCACGCCTCAATTCCGTTACGCTTTCTTACATACCCAACGGACCCTACTCACGTCTAGCTGAACTCTACTTCTCCGATGTCTCTTCTCTGCAGTTCGCGTTATCCTCGCCTGAAGGCAAAGCATTGGTCGATCACTCAAAAACTCTTGTAGATAAGTTTGGAGTCACGCTGACCAACTTCATAGCAGTAGAGGAAAATAACTAGGCCAACCCGATAGCTACGATGCAACTGGGGACTAGTTATTCGTAATCCCTGTTATGACCTACGTGCCAACGCACTACTAAGAGGGTTTAGTTCTTATAAAACGGACATTTGAAGACGCACCAATAAACTCCACCGACAACTTATCAGCATAACTTCTCTTTACATATCCCGTGGCTAACATAAGCTTTGAGTGGTCGTCGAGATAAAACGTAGTGACTTTACCAGCTTCGACATCATCAACGGTAAGTGTCTCAGAGTGGAGAGTTGCATCAAAAGAATTGGTGTCATCAAGCGGAGCAAGGGTTGAAAACACTAACGGCGCAGTAGAACCTCTTGAGTCCATCCGAGCTACTAGCTCCTGTCCTGTGTAACAACCCTTAGACAGCGAAACAGATGCTGTAAAAATATCTGGAAACGTTGCAGGGAAGGCAGAGGTATCGGAAAGATCACGCATTAGCGGGGCTACGCGTTCAGCTCTAAGTAGGCCAAGACCATTGATGTCCAGACGAGTCTCGAGTTCTTCGTGGTCTACTTCACTTTTTTCTCCTAATCTCAAAACAAACGGGGCTGGGATCAAGTTGGTCGAAGTGTAGGTTACGGGGCTAAAGTCCCCCATACTTTCATGATCTCTAATAACTACATGAGCGGAACCTTCAAGAACAAACTCCGTCTTTGCCCGAATTGCGAAGCGTTTTAGTCTTGCAAGAAGAGACTCGCTGTATCCCTCGTCAACTAAGAGGACAAAGTCGTCGTCTCTTCTCACAACTGTGACTAGAGAGTTTACCTTTCCACTTGGTTCAAGGATAAAAGCATCGACTGCGTCTTCTCGTTCGATTAGTGAACCGATATCTGCAGTAACTTGGCCCTGGAGATACTCGCTTGCACCTTTCCCTGTGAGCCTCACCGCATCAAGTGGAAGTTGAATCCCTCTCAAAGCTCCGCCTTTAATTCAGTACCACTGTTAGCTACATCGACTGCTGCTAAAACAGCTTTAGCCTTGTTGATGCACTCAAGGTCCTCCATCTCTGGATCCGAATCCGCCACTATGCCAGCACCAGCTTGTACCCACCCTCTCCCATCGTTCAACACCACCGCTGTACGTATGGCAATAGCTACATCAAGGTTACCGTTAAAACCTAAGTAACCAAAGATTCCGCCGTATACACCTCTTCGTAAAGTCTCAAGTTCATCGATAATCTCCATAGCGCGAACTTTGGGTGCCCCCGACAAGGTACCTGCTGGCATCGTTGCCCTTAAGACGTCAATTGAGTTAAATTCATCACGGAGGCAACCATGCACCTCTGAAGAGAGGTGCATGACATGGGAGAACTTTTCAAGTACCATAAACTCATTAACGGTTACCGATCCGAAAGATGATACTTTCCCTAGATCATTTCTTGCCAAGTCGACAAGCATAACGTGCTCTGCGACCTCTTTGGGATGTTCCAAAAGCTCCGCACCCAAGGCACGATCAGCGTCCTCTGAATCTCCTCTTGGTCGAGTTCCCGCTATTGGCCGAGTAACGATCTTCTCGCCGGTGACTCTTACAAGAGCCTCAGGAGAAGAACCGACCACACTAAAGTCACTCGCCTTCAAAAAGTACATGTACGGCGAAGGGTTAAGCAGTCTCAAGGCTCGGTACAGCTCAAACGGAGAACTATGAAGCTGAAACCCAAAACGCTGCGATAGTACGACTTGGAAGATCTCACCATCAAGTATCTGCTCTTTAGCGACTTCAACTGCGTCTATATACTCTTGCGAAGACACGAAGCGTTGGCTTGGCTCAGCAACACTTTGAGTCGCCTCATACACTCTTGCTTGCGGTAAGGTTGGATGGGTCAAGTCCCTAACCATCGCCTCTAGTGATGCGACAGCGTCGTTAAACTCTCCTCGGAGACTCTCTTCCGATCGATCCTCTGGTACTATCACATTTTTCACCAGTGTCACTATTTGGCGCCAATGGTCAAAGATTGCCAGCTCGCCAACCACTTGTAAGTGGGCGTCCGGCATACCAGTGCCATCAGGTCGCCCGGGTCCCAAGATAGGCTCCACTTCACGAACCACATCATACGCCAGGTAACCGACTAACCCTGAATCAAATACCTCGTGAACTACAGGCTCACGATACGTTTTTAGTAGTTCATCTACATAGTCTAAAACTCTCTGGCCATCAGACTCCATCGGGAGATCATAACCATCGACTACGACTGAGTCGGTTGTCTTGGTCACCACAGCAAGTGGGTTACGACCGACAAAAGAGTATCTAGACCATCGCTCACCTTGTTCAACGGACTCTAGAATAAATCCGATACTATCGTCTTTAACTAGACTACTGAACGCTGTCAGTGGGGTTAACGTATCAGCGATCAAAGACACCTTGACCTGAGCAAGCTTGGAAGATAGGCATCTCTGATAGAACTGATCGAAACCACTGAAGATGTCATCAAAGTTGCAGTACACCTTCTAGCGGTTCTCCTTAGCCACTGTATTGAAAAAGCATGAGTATGCTCCGGTATGACACGCACCTTCACCGATCTGAACCACCTTCACCAACAAAGTGTCAAGATCACAGTCGCTCTTTATCTCCTTTATAATTTGCACGTTTCCCGAGGTTTCACCCTTAGCCCAGTACTGTTGTCGAGAACGCGAATAGAACCACGTCCTTCCGGTTTGTATAGATCTCTCCAGCGCTGTCTTGTCCATATAAGCGACCATAAGAACCGCTTCGTTTTCATCAACGACAACAGCTGGAATCAGACCATCTGTCGAGTATCTTAGCGTATCGAGTTCAAAGTCACATATAAGTGACTTTGTTGGCATTGAGTTGTTCACAAATAAAGTCCTGTCTCGTTCTCTATGCGGTCTGCAGCGACTGCATGGATATCACGTTCTCTCAGTATTAGGTATGCATCACCTTGAACCTCAACCTCATACCTATCATCGGGAGAGAAAAGAACCAAGTCACCGGACTTTATAGATCGCACACTCGGACCAACCGCGACTACCTCAGCCCACGTAAGTCTCTTAGCCACTTGAGCAGTCGCAGGAATTAGGATACCTGACCTAGACTGCCTCTCCCCTTCTCCGGTGGGTTGAGAGACCAAGACTCTGTCAGCCAGCATGGTTATTGGCTGCTTAGTTTTGTCTCCGTCGGTCACGGTACCTCCATTTAAGACAGTTAAGAACAAAGCTCAACTGGGCGAACATTTAGTCCTTTAGAAAATAGCGCATCTTTGACTTGTTTGATTCGGATCTCACCGTAATGAAATACAGATGCAGCTAATAGTCCCTGCGCACTACCCTCTAATGCTCCTTCAACAAAGTCTTCAATAGACCCCACGCCTCCAGAGGCAATAACAGGTATTGATGTCGTTTCAGTCATTGCCTTTACAAGTTCAATGTCGAAACCCTCCTTTGTCCCATCTCGATCCATGGAGGTGACAAGCAGCTCGCCAGCTCCCCGTTCCTCGACCTCTTGGGCCCAAGAGAGTGCGTCAACACCTGTTGGTTGTGTACCTCCATGAGTAAATACCTCAAAGCGATTGCCCACCCTTTTAACGTCTATCGCTACAACCACAGACTGGGAACCGAAGGTTTTGGCTACCTCACCGATCAACTTCGGGTTTCTAACGGCTGCAGAGTTAAACGACACCTTATCAGCCCCAGAGTGCAAGATAACTGCAGCCTGATCCAAGGATGTAACTCCACCGCCGACTGTGAGAGGAATGAAAACTGCCGACGCTGTATCCCGCAGCAGATCCACCATAGTTGAACGCCCTTCAACCGATGCACCGATATCTAAAAAGATCAGCTCATCAGCGCCTTCTTTCTCGTAGTATGAAGCTAGTTCGACAGGGTCACCTGCATCTTTTAGATCCAAGAAACCGACACCTTTGACAACTCGGCTATCTTTTACGTCGAGGCAGGGAATGACTCTTACGACGTCCACTTTGACAGAGCCTCCTTGAGGTCAATTCTGCCATCGTGTATAGCTCGCCCAACAACGGCTCCAAAGATACTGCGACTTGCTACGTTCACCTCAGAGAGTTCCTCAAGATCAGCAAGCGTCCCCACGCCTCCAGAGGCTATAAGTTCCACATCAAAACGCTCTAATATAGCTGTATAGGTTCTCGTATCAGGACCTTTAAACGTTCCGTCTTTCGAAATGTCCGTTGCCAGGATACGCTTGCAGCCAAAGTCCAAGCAGTCTTCGATAGCTCTAAAGAGTTCGATCTCAGAGTTTTCTTGCCATCCATGTGTAGCAACAGCTAGAGTACGACCAACACGCCGATAGTCCAACGATGCAATAACTCTACCTGGATACTCTTTGTTTAGTGAAGCAAAATACTCGCGATCATGTACGACTGATGTCCCAACGATAACCCTTGCAACTCCTTTTTCAAGGTACTTCCGTGCTGACTCTAGCGAACGCACTCCACCGCCTACCTGGGCTTCAACTCCTATCTTTGTCGCGACTCTTTCGATCAAGTCAACGTTCACAGGATAACCGACCTTAGCTGCATCAAGATCAACTATGTGAATAGAGCCAATTCCTAAACTAAAGAGATAGCTAGCCGCTGTTTCGACATCTTCATAGTCGATCACGCTATCGTAGTTTCCCTGAACAAGACGAACACAGCGTCCATTAATTATATCGATTGCAGGTATCAGTTTCAAAGTTTTCTACCCTCCGTTATCGCAACAAAGTTAGTGAGAATACTCAGTCCTATCTTCGAAGATTTCTCAGGATGGTATTGAGTTCCAAATACGTTAGCAAACTGGACAGATGCCACAAATCTTTCGCCATAGTCACAGTATGCCGTAGCGAATGCACTCGAGGTTACCGCATAGGAGTGCACAAAGTACACCCAGGGCTTATCATCGATACCGGCGTATAACTCTCCGCTCTCTTTGTGTAGCTCTAATGTATTCCACTGCATCTGCGGTAGACGACGGGCATTTCGAATCTTCCTTACCGTTCCTGGCAACACGCCAAGTCCGGTATGACCTTGTGACTCTTCTGAGTACTCGAACAGCATCTGCATACCAACGCAGACTCCAAGAAACGGCGTCTTTCCCCCAATTAGGTCCAGTACTAAAGTTTTGAAACCTCTTTCGTCTAACGCCTCCATGCACGCGCCAAAGTCACCCACGCCAGGAAGAACTACCCCAGAGGGAGATCCAATGTCTTTCGGATCGTTCACTAGATACGCTTCACCTGAGACAGCTTCAACAGCCTTGTAAGCTGAGAACAGGTTACCTATACCGTAATCAAGAACTGCAATAGCTATCTAGATCACACCCTTTGTAGATGGAACAGTCTCTCCGACTACTTTAACGGCTTTACCCAAAGCACGGCCAAAAGCCTTGAATCCTGCCTCGAGCATGTGGTGCGTGTTCTTACCTCGAACGTAGTCAACGTGAAGAGTGACTCTAGCGCCTATACAAAAAGCTCTGAAGAACTCTTCTGCTAGTTGAGGGTCAAATCCTGGAACACCCAATGCACTATGCCCAATAAGAATCTCATCTTCGTAGAATAGATACGGTCGTCCAGAGACGTCTAGCGTCACTACAGCGAGAGCCTCATCCATTGGAACTGCCTCCTGAGCGAAGCGTTCGATTCCAAGGTGATCGCCTAAAGCCTCTAAGACACAACCGCCGACGACGATTCCAACGTCTTCAACGACGTGATGTGCATCCACCTCTACGTCACCTCGAGCCTTCAAACTTAGATCGACTCCCGAGAAACGCACCACCTGAGCTAGCATGTGGTCAAAAAACGGCAGCGAAGTGGAGACGTCTGTTGAACCCGAGCCGTCGAGATCAAGTGAGACCGCGATCTCAGTCTCCTTTGTAACCCGGCTAGCAGTAGACCTACGGTTTAAAGCCACTAGTTCATCCTTTTCAAAGTCTTCTCTAACGCTGACAAGAACGCAGCGTTTTCGTTCGCTGTACCCACAGTAACGCGCAAAGATGGAGGTAAATAGGGCCAGTTTGAGGTGTCTCGGACAAGAACCGACTCTCTTACTAGATCTGCCCAGATCACTTTGGGGTCTCGGCCTTCAAACTCCATCAGTATAAAGTTTGCATTCGTCGGGTGAGCCTTCACGCCTATCTCAAGAAGGTGCTTATACAGTTCATTACGCAGATCGATAACTTTTTGCGCTTGGTTGTCGAAGAGTTCCTTAAGCTCAAGTGCCGCAAGGATCGCGCTCTGTTTTACCTCGTCGATGTGGTAAGGGAGAACCACTTCATCAAGGACGCTAATAACTTCTTCCGAACCTTCACAAAAACCGAATCTCAACCCTGCTAGGTTAAACCACTTCGAAAAGGTTCGAAGTCGAACTAGATTTTCACTCTCAAAGTTCTCAGACGTTAAGTGCTCTTGGACAAAGTCGCCGTAAGCTTGATCCAACACCACAAGCGGCTCCGCATTCATTGTTAGCACCTTGGCGAGGCTTTCGGTGGACTCTAAGTTGCCAGTTGGGTTATTGGGCGAACATAGATAGACGATATCTGGTGAATAGCTCTCTGCTTGTTCAATCGAAGGAGTCGTAACACTAAAATCATTGTTTCGCTGCAAGACTAGGACCTCTGTACCGACCGTCTTTGCAATGTGAGAGTGAAGTGAGTAAGTAGGTTCAAATACCACAGCCCTTCTACCTGACCCACCGTAAGACAGTGCAATGTTCAAAAGCACCTCATTTGACCCGTTTCCACAAAAGATCCTCTCAGGAACCGAGTCATACGCCCGAGCAAGAGCCTCTCGGACCAAACGGTAGCCACGATCGGGATACCGGTTCAACTTTAGTTTCCTTAGCTTCGACTCTAAAGTCGGTGCAAACTCCTCCGGAGGAAGGAACGGCGACTCATTGGTATTGAGGCGAACCTTCACATCTAACTGGGGCGAGTGATATCCCCTTCTAAGACCAAGCGACTCTCTAGGTTTCATCTAAGTTTCCTTCATCGCATCTAACTCTTATAGCGTCACCGTGTGCTTGTAGACCTTCGGCTGTGGCAAGCTCCTCTGCTGCCCAAGATATCTGTTCAACAGCGTCCCTTGTGACCTCAATGAAGTGCATACGCTTACGGAAGTCACTAACGCCAAGAACAGATGCAAATCTCGCAGTACCAAACGTTGGTAAGACGTGAGAAGGTCCAGCCACGTAGTCTCCGTAAGCTGCGGTCCCATAAGGTCCAATGAAAACTGCACCTGCCGAGTCAACTAGATCTAAGTCTTGGTTTGCGTCGTGGTAAAGGAGTTCTAGATGCTCTGGCGCAATTAAGTTCGAGATCTCAAGGGCTTGGCTCCTATCGCGAACTAACGCTATGTACCCTTGCGCCTCGAGAGTTGAGGTTATCTGTTCCTTACGAAGAGCCGTTTGTAGATACTCCTCTAACTCCTTTTCTACAGCAAGCGCGTACTCTTCACTCCAAGTTATGAGCCATGCTAAACCATTGGGGCCGTGTTCCGCTTGCACTGCTAGATCTAGAGCGCTCCAACTCGGAGGCACAGACTCGTCTGCCACAACAACTACTTCAGACGGTCCAGCAAACGAAGACGGTACGCCAACCAACTGAGAGACTTCCCTCTTAGCTATTGAGACGTAGACGTTACCCGGACCTACAATCACGTCTACCTTAGGAACTGACTCAGTTCCGTAAGCCATCGCACCTATCGCTTGAGCCCCACCAATGCAAAAGACGTAGTCTACGTCGCATATATGTGCAGCCGCTAGAGTTGCGTCGTCGACACTGCCGTCTGCCTGTGGGGGTACGCAAAGCACCACCTCTTTGACGCCCGCGACCTTTGCAATAGTAGCCGTCATTATGACTGAGGAAGGATACCGAGCGATACCACCTGGAACATAGCAGCCCGCTCTATAAACTGGCTTTGTTCGATAGGTAATCTTCATGCCAAAGTTATCGATTAGTTCATGGTCACCTAGAGACTTTAACTCCTCTTCATGAACTCGAACGACTGAGTACTTTGCAGCCTCAAGAGCGTCTCTTAACCTCAAGTCGATTCTCTCGTAAGCCTGCTCCATCGCATCTCTTCCAATGCGGAAAGAGTCGAGATCAACCTTGTCGAACTCGACTGTCAACGCATGTATAGCAATATCACCTTCATTTTTCACGCGACTAAGTATCGCCCGCACAGCTTCTGTTGGATCGTTAGAACCGATACTCGGCCGGGGAAGGGCGTTAACAAGTGCCGTTCCTTTGAAGGGACGTAGGTCTAAACTCTTTAGCATGATAGGTGACTTCCTAAGTACATACGACCGAAGTAAACCGGCATTCAACCTTGCCGTAAAACCTACCTCGAATTTATATCTTTAACGCAGTAAACCCAACTACACATAAAAAGGGAAGACTTTGGACAACTCAGTTAAGGCAGAGATATCGTCGATGCTGTACACTATATCGGAGCTTGCAAAAAGGGCAAGCAATCTTGGAGATCAGATGCGGGACTTAAAGGACGAGGTCTCGGCTTCGGAGTTGTACCAAGCGGAAAAAGCACTTCAAGTAGCCGCACGGCGGCTGAACAGCGCTTCACGCTAAGAGATCGAATACCCTGGACAAAGATCGGCTAAAAAGCATCCCCGGCACGCAGGCTTGGTTGCTTTGCAGATTCGTCTTCCGTGTAGGATCAGCCTCAAAGATACCTCTGCCCAGCTAGTTGGCTCAATAAAACTGCAAAGATCAATCTCTACCTTATTAGGACTCTCCCACTTCGTGAACCCGAGTCTCTTTGAAAGTCGCTTCACATGAGTATCGACCGCCAATCCGGGAACGTCATAGACGATTGGGAGAACTACGTTTGCTGTCTTTCTCCCAACTCCTGGAAGAGACGTAAGAAGGTCCATCTCCCGGGGTACTTCACCTTCACAACACTCCACAAGCTCTTTAGACAGTTTGATGATATTTTGTGACTTGTTACGATAAAATCCCGTTGGTCTCACAAGTGCTTCCACCTCCTCTAGAGGTGCAACAGCAAGAGAGTAAGCGTCTGGGTGCTGAGCAAACAACTTCCTCGTAACAGAGTTCACAACCTTATCTGTACATTGAGCCGACAGTACTGTAGCAACAAGAAGCTGAAACGGGGATTTGAACTCAAGTTCGCATAGGTCTCGAGCAGATCCGGGGTAGTGCAGTTCAAGTAAGTGAATAATCTGCTCTCGTCGCTGCTGTTCATCGTCAGTAGCTACCAAAGACTGCACCTGTGGCAATACAGCACTCCTCTACTATTACTTATAACTAGTTTGCCCTCCAAACACCCAACTACCATTGAACGCCCTCTCATCTGACCCAGTACATTCAAGGGCAACGTAAAGCGTAACTCCAATAAAGCAGCAGCCAAACACCAACTCCGAAGGCGCCAAGGTCTCTCAAACAACTAGCAACCAAGAACCAAGTAGA
>JAKBGL010000031.1:0-4426 GCA_021833085.1 Actinomycetes bacterium
CATATATAGCGCAACTAACGTGCCTCCTTTAGACGAGTCCAAGCGATGTGCCTCTTTCTATGATTTGCAAGCTCGGTCCTTTAGGGCCGAGAAGTTGACATAGGTCGGTGGAGTTATTCGTTCCTACGCTAACGGAGTTATCGTTATCTATAAGATCAAAGATTCGTCCTTCTTAGGTTGTGATCTAGGTTGTTTTGGTCTTGAAGGAGCCTGACTTGACGGGCCAGCGGCGCTCAACGATGAGTGGATGGTTTATTTGACGTCTCTATGTGCCGTAACGTTCGCGGAGACCATAGTTCCCCGCCTGTTATATGCTCATTTTGCACCTGAAGACCTCATTGGCGAGTCGGATAGGTGATGAGCAGCAGGGAACTTCGACGAGCGTAGTCAGTTTAGCGATCGTATCGATCCGCTCGTTTCAAAGTGGCTTGTTGTAGATGTTGGTTGAGTCGCACTTGGGGAAGCGCAGGTTCAGCGCTAAGATGTTCATCAAATCTTTAGCTAAGTTTTAACCTAGAGAGAGATCTTCGCGCTCACACTATAGAGAAAGAGACGTACGTGACAGATCAAAGTATCTTTGTTGTTCGACCCTCAGGCCCACTTTTTGGCTCCGTCAAGGTAAATGGCGCCAAGAACTCTGTTTTGAAACTAATGGTAGCGACTTTACTGGCTGAAGGTACTCATCGGCTATATAACGTACCAGATATTACTGACGTAAAGATCGTTGCCCAGATGTTGACTGAGTGTGGCTCCAAAGTGACTTTCGAAGGGTGCGGGGAGGTACTAATTGAAACTCCTAAAACTAGTGATATCACGCCTAGAGCATCGTTGGAGCTCGTAGCAAAAATTCGAGCTTCTGTTGTAGTGATGGGTCCACTGCTAGCTAGGTGCAACCGAGTTGAACTAGCACAACCGGGAGGCGATGACTTTGGTAGTCGTCCAATCGACTATCACATAGAAGGACTCTCATCGCTAGGTGCAACGTTCTCTGAGAGCGACGGCTATTTGATTGGACGTACCCAGGGTCTAACGGGGGGACGTGTTGTCTTGGAGTTTCCTTCCCATACCGCTACCGACAATATTCTTATGGCTGCGGTCTTGGCTGAAGGTGCAACCGTAATTGAAAATGCCGCAAGAGAGCCTGAGGTTATCGACCTAGCCGAGATGCTGACCTCCATGGGGGCGAAGATTAAAGGTGCTGGTACCTCAAGGATTGAGGTGCAAGGTGTCACCTGTCTAAGGCCCGCAAACCATAGAGTTGTTCCAGATAGAGTCGAAGCGGCTACTTTTCTCGCAGCTGTAGCGGCTAGTGGTGGAGAAGTTTTTCTGGAAGAGGCAAGAGAAGACCATATGGAGATGCTACTGAGAAAGATACGCTCAATGGGGGCGCATATAGAGTCGACGCCACTTGGTATTTGGATAAAGTCAGAGGAACGCCTAAAAGCGGTAGATGTTTCGACCCTGCCATACCCTGGTGTGGCTACGGACTATCAACCTTTAGTTGTAACCATGCTCTCTGTGGCTGACGGAACTAGTGTGGTGAGTGAGAACCTATTCTCTGGTCGATTTCGCTATATTGAGGAACTTCGAAAGATGAAGGCTGATATCGTTACAGACGGCCACCACGTTGTTATTCGGGGAAACCCTAAGTTGTCCGGTGCAAAGGTACGAGCTTGCGACATTCGAGCTGGTGTAGCGTTGATTGTAGCGGCGTTAGCAGCAGATGGTGAGACTGAGATCTCAAGCGTAAGCCACATAGATCGTGGTTATGAAAAAATCGAAGAGAGGCTACGACTCCTTGGTGCACACATTGAGCGTCGTCGTGTTTTTGAAAAGGAACACGACTGATATGGAAGAGGGAGACAAGGTAGCTGATCTCTTTCGACGGGCAGATCGTGGAGACCGTTCTGCATTGGCGCGACTTATATCTCTTATAGAGCGCGAGAAAGAGGTGCTTTCGTTTGTACCTGAGGGGCTGAGGACAAAAGGAACTAATTCGTACTTGATTGGTATGACAGGGGCACCTGGAGCCGGAAAGTCAACGCTTACGGATCGACTGATCGAGTGGTACCGAAGACAGGACGACGAAGTAGCGGTCTTGGCGATCGATCCAACATCTCCCTTCTCTGGCGGTGCGATCCTTGGAGATCGAGTACGAATGCAAAGCCATGCGTTGGACTCTAAGGTGTATATCCGTTCCATGGCAACGAGAGGATCTCTAGGCGGTCTAGCTGTCGCTGTGCCTATAACGCTTAGAGTACTTCAACTCGTCTCTTTTGATGAAGTGATCGTGGAGACCGTCGGTGTTGGCCAGGTGGAGGTCGATATAGTTGGCTCTTCCGATTCGACTATCGTAGTCTTAAACCCACTTTGGGGAGACTCGATACAAGCGAATAAGGCTGGACTTTTGGAGATAGCCGATGTCTTTGTAATAAACAAGGCAGATCGTGACGGCGTGCGACAAACTAGAAGAGATTTGGACGCTATGTTAGACTTGTCTGAACCAAAGAAGTGGCGCCCACCGATCATTGAGACTGTAGCCTCTGACGGCCAAGGGGTAGCGGAACTAGGATCTGCACTTGCGGCGCACAGAGCGTTCCTGGTCGACTCTGGTGAGATTAACCGTAAACGAGAAAAGAGGGCCTCGGAGGAGTTTACCAAGGCAACGTTGCGGTTGTTTGAAAGGTCTCTCAAGAACTCTGGGGACTTTGTGCGCCTGCATCAAAGTGTAAAAGAGGGAGAGATTGAACCGACTCGGGCTGCACAAGAAGTAATTGATAAGATCTTGCGGAACTAAGGCGATATAAATTCAACCTTTGAGCTACATTGAGGTGCATGGGTAAATATATACATGTGTCTGAGAGCGAAGGTGAAGTAGCTGTTGTAACTTTGGATCGCCCAAAGATGAACGCTCTTTCGAGCGATCTTCTTACAGAACTTGCTCAAGTCGTAGAGGGTTTTGTCGAGTCTCCCCCCAAGGCTGTCGTCTTTACTGGCGGTGAGCGAGTTTTTGCAGCAGGTGCAGAGATCTCGGAGTTTGAAGATTCGACAAAAGCGCTTGAGCTAGGTCGGTTGTTTCACAGAACCTTGGGTGCAATTGCCATGATTCCTCGAGTTACTATTGCTGCAGTGAACGGTTACGCTTTGGGAGGAGGCTGTGAACTCGCACTGGCATGCGACTTTAGAGTGGCTGGTCAAAGGTCGAAGTTTGGCCAGCCCGAGATTTTACTCGGCATCATTCCAGGGGGCGGAGGTACTCAACGACTAGCCAGACTTGTAGGCGTCTCTAAGGCCAAAGATCTGATCTTAAGCGGACGTCAAGTCGCTGCCGAGGAAGCACTTGAGATTGGACTTGTCGATAAAGTCGTCCAAGACGATACCGTTTTGAGAAGCGCGATCACGTGGGCAGAGTCTTTTGCCAAGGGCGCTCTAGTAGCCCAGACACTTGCTAAGTACGCGATCGACCAGGGCATAGAGACCGCTTTGGAGGGTGGTCTCAACCTCGAACTGAGGGCTTTTGCTGAGGTATTCAAAAGTGAAGACGCAAAGATCGGGATTAAGTCTTTCTTTGAAAATGGACCAGGCAAAGCCGAGTTTATCGGTCGATAGACATACGGATCATAAGCAGTTAGCGCTTGGTAACTTTTAAGGTCTATAAGACCTTAAGCGAGAATCTGGAGTCCCATCTCGTAAGGCGAACTTAGGTCTTGGTGGTAAGGGAGGACGGAGGTTACCATTCCGAATGTGCCTTGGCCGAGAATCTCTAAGTTACACTCATATAGTGCTACATTTTCTTTAGAGTCGTACGACTTCAAAGAGGCGCTCTCTGAGTGATCAGGAATTAGATCTCCGTGACTATCGATCTTTCCCCAAAGTACCGAAACCCTGATATCCTCCGCTTTTAGTTGAGCCGTGGCGACACGAACTTGAACAATGGCGTCTCCTTGGAGTACGTCGTTAGCGTCGACTTTGTTTGAAATCTCAACTCCTTTTACCTCGACAGCATTCCAGTGTGTGCGAACCTTGTTCTTCCACAGTGCTAGGTCTTTGGCTCTAGCTGAGCTGTCTGCCCTAAGAACTCTGCTCCGACTTGCAGCAGGTTCATAAAGCTTTGTTACGTAATCACCCACCATGCGATGTCCTGAGACCTGGGGAGCTAACGTTGAGATCGAGTGCTTCATTCTCGATGTCCATCTACGAGGTATCTGATCTGAATCTCGGTCATAGAACTCAGAGGCGGCACTTTGTTCCAAAATACCAAAGAGGGAGTCGCACTCTAGACGCGATCTCTCTTCGTCAAAGTACTCGGAGGGGGCTGATGCGATTGCCCATCCATTTGCGCCGTCATACATCTCGGCCCACCAACCGTCTAGTATCGACAGGTTCAATGCACCGTTGAGTGCAGCTTTCATTCCCGAAGTTCCCG
>JAKBGL010000031.1:4436-10347 GCA_021833085.1 Actinomycetes bacterium
AAGCTTCAAGTGGTCGCGTAGGAGTGTTGAGCCAGATGTCGCATCCATGGTAGAGAACCTTGGCTAAAGACATGTCGTAGTCGGGAACGAAGACGAACCTGGCGCGGGCTGGTGACTGGAAGGCAAAGTCAAAGACTTTTCTTACGATCTCCTTGCCTGGTTCGTCTTTGGGGTGAGCCTTACCAGCGAATATGAACTGTACAGGTCGGTCGGCAGATAGACATAGCTCAAGGAGTCGTTCTGTCTGTGAAAGCAGTAGGTCGGCTCGTTTGTAGGGAGCGAATCTTCGTGCAAATCCGACGGTTAGGACTCGTGGATCTAAGACCCCGTCACACCATCCGAGGTTCACCTCCTCCCAACCGGAAGCTATGAGAGCATTTTTAAGTCTTCTTCGAATCTCCGGCACCATCTTGGCCCTAAGTCCCTCTTTGGCTTGCCAAACAATCTCGTCTGGAACTTCGCTAAAGGCGCTCCACTCTTCTTGAGACGCGTTGGCCCAGTTGGGGTGAACGGTGTGGGAGTAAATGTCGGAGAACTCATGCGCTGTCCATGTGGAAGGATGGACACCGTTGGTGATGTGTCCAATGGGCACCTGAGCGTGTTCAAGGGCAGGCCATACTCCAGAAAAAAGCTCTCTTGAGACCTCCCCGTGCAGTTTCGATACCCCATTCACCGAGGAAGCAAGTCGCATGCCCATTACGGCCATATTGAACGGTGCATCTATAGGTTCTCCATCGAAGTGGCCTAGGGCTAAGACCTCGCTCATATCAACGTTGCACTCATTAGCCATGTAAAGAAGGTACTTGTGCATAAGATCGATTGGGAAGAGGTCGATTCCCGCTGGAACGGGAGTGTGAGTTGTAAATATGTTGGATGCCCTTACAATCTCGATAGCCTCTTCGAAGTCAAAACCTTCTAGTACGAGTTCTCTGAGTCGTTCGAGTCCCAAAAATCCGGCGTGTCCTTCATTGGAGTGGTAGATCTCTACCGGCTCACCTAAGGCTCTTAGGGCTCTAACGCCTCCAACCCCAAGTATGATCTCTTGCCGAAGACGATGTTCAATGTCACCTCCGTATAAGCGATCGGTAATGGAACGAAGGTGCGGAGGGTTGTGTTCGTGGTCTGAGTCTAGGAGATAAAGACTGACCCGTCCTACGCTGGCTCGCCATATCTTGACGATGACGTCCTCTTCTCCTAAGCGCAGATCTACCTCGTTGATAGGCTGAGGGGCCACTAGGCCTACCTCTAAAGGATTTAGATTCGGGTATCGTTCAAACTGGTTTCCCCTGGGGGTGACGCCTTGGCGGAAGTATCCAGATCGATAGAAAAGACCAACCCCTACGATTGGTACCCCCAAGGCTGAAGAAGACTTTAGGTGATCTCCTGCAAGTACGCCGAGTCCACCTGAGTACTGTGGAAGGGCAGATGAGATCCCAAACTCCGGTGAGAAGTATGCTATTTTGGAGACCGCAGACTTTCGTTGTTGAAACCAAGACTCCGACTTTGAGTAGGAGTTGAGATCGCTGCTGACCTTTTTTAAGAACTCGGTAAAACGAGAGTCGTTGGATAACTCCTCTAGTCTCTCGCTGGATACCTGTTCTAAAAGGTGGAAGGCGTTGTGGTCGGTCTCCTCCCAAATCTTTGGGTCGACCCATCGAAACAAGTCTTGGCTCGGTCGATCCCACGACCAGCGTAGATTGCTTGCCACATCTACAAGTGGGGCTATGTTCTTTGGCATTGAACGTTCAACTCTAAAGCTATGTAGTGGTTTCACATATCACAGGTTATTTGCTTGCAACCCTTCAAGCGGACCTGTTGGGACAATACTCTATGTAACTAGGTATTCTCATTTAATCGGAGGTCGATTTGGCGGTAGATAAGGTAAGTCTGGACCTTAGAGCACCTGTTATAAACGCTGGCTCGCCGGCAAAGGCTACGATCTTTCAACCCCTCGAAGTTACATGCGACGCACTCTCTCTTCCTTCAAATCCGCTTCGAGTTGTGCTCATATATGAAGAAGCGGGATCTATAGTGCAAGTTCCATTCTCTGAGCTTGGAAACGATGCCTTTACCGTAACGTTTACCCCTACAGTTCTAGGGGAACGCAAACTTCGAGTACTTGGCTGGGAGGACTTGTTTAGAAAAAGCGTCAAAGCTCTCGAAAAACGCGTAGACGCCAGGGTTGCTGAGCTTATTGACTTTGAAGACGTTGTATCTGAGGCAGTTCTTCGATGTAAGGGTCTTGGAAAGATCAGTCCTTCTACGAAACTCTACAAAGAGGTCTTCCCGACCCTCAAGGAGCTCTTGAAAAAGGTAGCAGGTGGCCCTTTGAATGCAGTCGTGGAGGTTCTTGACTCTTTGGTTTTAAAGGGTCGTGAGATTGAGGTTGTAGAGGATGACGCGCGTGAGCTATTGAGACTCCTATCCGACGATGACCTCTCCGAGGTCTGTAGCGTGCCATTGCGCAAGGATGATGTCAGTGAGCTTATCTTTGAGGTCTTCGTCGAAAGAGAGAGATCAACATTTGGATGTTGGTACGAGCTTTTCCCGAGATCCCTTGGTGGATTTACTGGAGTTGTTGATGTGCTCCCTCGCCTTAGAGATCTTGGTGTTGATGTCCTTTACCTACCTCCTGTCCACCCAATCGGAGTGACGGGTCGGAAAGGCAAAAACAACTCGTTGATTGCGGGGGAGCAAGACGTTGGCAGCCCGTGGGCGATTGGATCACACCTTGGAGGGCATGATAGCATCGACCCTACTTTGGGTGGATTTGAAGAGTTCGCTGAGATGCTGACGACTGCTGCGGACCTTGGAGTTGAGGTAGCGTTAGATCTAGCTCTTCAATGTTCATTGGATCATCCGTGGGTTGTCGAACATCCCGAGTGGTTCGTACATCGCTCTGACGGCTCGATAGCCTTTGCAGAGAATCCGCCAAAACGTTATGAAGACATAGTTCCTATTAACTTCTTTCCATCTAGTGAAAGCGATAGAGTAGCGCTGTGGAATGAGATCCATAGGGTTGTGAAGTTCTGGATCGAAAAGGGAGTGCGCATATTTCGCGTGGACAATCCTCATACGAAACCTATGTCTTTTTGGGAGTGGTTGATATCAACTATACGAAAAGAATATCTAGATGTCGTATTTTTGGCTGAAGCCTTTACAAGACCTAAAATCATGTACAAGTTGGCTGAGGTTGGATTCTCTCAAAGTTATACATACTTCACTTGGCGAAATAGCCCTTCGGAGATCTCAAGTTACGTAAGCGAACTTTACAGCAACGAGGTGAAGACCTACTTCCGCCCTAACTTCTGGCCAAACACCCCGGACATACTATCAGGAGTCCTCAGATGGGGGCTTCGATCTGATTTTGAACTCAGACTTCTTCTTGCGTCTACGCTTTCTCCAAGCTACGGAATCTACTCGGGGTACGAGTTCTTGGAGAATGAACCGTTCTCGTTGGAGTCTGAGGAGTACCAGAACTCAGAAAAGTATGAGATTAAGATACGTGACTACAAAGTTGGCGGTGTGTTAGACGACCTAATCTCAACGGTCAACAACTTCAGGAGATCCCATCTGGCGATGCAGCGTATGGCTAACGTTGTATTCTTGCCGATAGACGGTGAGAGCCTCCTTGCTTTCCTAAGGTTTGCTCCTGAGCGCGACGACTATGTTCTTGTGGTCTGTAACTTCAATACAAAAGGCATTAGTGAGGGAGCGCTCTATCTGCCTGACGTCTTACCTGGAGGTAAAGCGTTTGAAGAGGCTCAAGGTTACGACTCTCTTACGGGCGAGCACTATACGTTTCGCAAAGGTCATAACTTCATTAGGCTCGACCCAGCTAAGACTCCAGGACACCTGGTATCTTTGACCTTTAGAGAATGATTTGAGGTGGTGAGGTGTCCCAAGATAGCCGAAATTGGTTTCAAGAAGCCATCTTTTATGAGGTTTTAATTAGAGGGTTTTATGACTCCAACGACGATGGAACCGGCGATATCAGAGGACTGATTGACAAGCTTGACTACTTGGAGTGGCTTGGCGTAGATTGCATCTGGCTCCTTCCGTTCTATAAGTCTCCTTTGCGAGACGGTGGTTACGATATAGCGGATTTTCTTACCGTCTTGCCTGCCTATGGTGATGTAAGCGATTTGGAAACCTTAATTGGAAGGTCTCACCAGAAAAATATTAGAGTGATAGCTGACCTCGTGATGAACCACACCTCGGATCAACACCCATGGTTTTTGGAGTCCAAAAGAGATTGCGTTAACCCTAAGGCAGATTGGTACGTATGGTCAGACACAGACGAGGACTATAAGGGAGCTCGTGTCATCTTTGTTGACTCTGAGGTGTCGAATTGGACATACGCTCAAGAGCGCCAACAGTTCTACTGGCATCGTTTCTTCAATCACCAACCTGACCTAAACTATGACAACCCAGAGGTTCAAGAGGAGATGGTGAGAGTCCTTGACTACTGGCTAGATAAAGGGCTTGATGGTTTTCGATTAGACGCAGTACCTTACCTTTTTGAACGAGAAGGTACTAACTGTGAAAATCTGCAGGAGACGCACGACTATCTAAAACATATTCGTTCTCGCGTAGATAAGCGATACAAGGATAAGGTTCTCCTAGCAGAAGCAAACCAGTGGCCTAAAGACGTGGTGGATTACTTCGGAGACGGGGACGAGTGTCACATGTGCTTTAATTTCCCAATCATGCCTCGCCTATTTATGTCCGTCAAGATGGAGTCAGCGCGTCCAATTACTGAGACGATCGAACAGACTCCTGAGATCCCGAAAGGTTGCCAGTGGGGGATCTTCCTTCGCAACCATGACGAGCTGACGTTGGAGATGGTAACCGAAGAGGAGCGGGACTTTATGTATCGGGCGTATGCAGCGGATCCTCTAATGCGTAGGAATGTTGGGATTGGACGACGCCTTGCTCCTCTAATCGATAACGATAGAAGAGTTGCGGAGTTGCTGCATGCACTTTTACTCTCTCTACCAGGCTCCCCAATCCTATACTACGGAGATGAGATTCTCATGGGTGACAACATCTACCTAGGCGATCGGGACTCTGTTCGAACCCCTATGCAGTGGACGCCCGACCGAAATGCAGGATTCTCTAGAGCTGACTTTGCGAAACTTTATCTTCCTCCGAATATGGACCCCGTCTATGGGTACGAGGCACTGAACGTTGAGTCGCAGATGCGCAATCCGTCTTCATTTCTCAGATGGCTACGTCACCTCCTTTGGATTCGTCGTTCAGAGGGAGTCTTTGGTGTGGGTTCTCTGCAGGTTTTAAACTCTGATAACTTAAGTTGTTTTGCTTTTGTGAGGTCCATCGAAGAGGAGGACAAACATGTTCTGTGCGTTAATAATCTATCGAAGTCAGCGCAACCACTGTCCTTGGACCTATCAAAATATATAGGTAAGGTGCCGTACGAACTTCTTGGTCGAGTTCCGTTTCCAATGGTAGAAGCGACTCGCTATACCTTTACACTTCCGCCTTATGGAGTATTCTGGTTCGATCTGGCGACAGAGTAGGGATAACCTGCGATGTAAGGGGGTGTGAGTATGTACGAGGACGCAGAGACAGGCGCTGTCAACGAACTAATTTCTCTGGAAGAGTTCTTCGCGTTGTCTCATATGGCAACACCTCTTCGCGAGATAACCCTGTTCGTGCGGAGATCTCGTTGGTACCTTGGTAGTCAAAGTGTGCCTTTGGACTTCATGGTCTGTAGCCATTTAGACGGTGAGGGAGCCGATCTATCGGTCGTGTACGTGATAGTAAAAGGCGGTGACGGAGGGGTATGGAATCTTCCCATAGTTGTAACTTATGAGAGATCGGATGCCACCCCCATCGCCGAGGTACCAAGATCTGGAAGTAATCCATATTTCATATACGATGCCACCAC
>JAKBGL010000032.1 GCA_021833085.1 Actinomycetes bacterium
GCGTGAGCACTCGAAGGTCTTATGATAAGCCGTTTCGAAGCAGTAATCGATACCCTTCTCATGAATCTCTACCTTTGGATTAGCTAATTTGAAGTGCAACTGAGTCGTGACGGCTACTGGTATCAATTGGACTAATTCGATCGGCATGCGGTTTTGATGGTAGTCTACGACATGAGGAGGTGAGTAGGTCATTCGTTTCCCATCTGGAGATCAACATGAGATTAGATTCTCTGACCAAGTTGCAGTTATCGCTGAAGTTGGAGCGACGTTACGACTATACCGTTACGGAGAACGCGATGTCATAGACTCTTTTGATGAGAGTGAGATCTGTCCAGCTGCGCATGGCGCTCTTCTTTTCCCGTGGCCCAACCGTATTAAGGGTGGAAGCTACTCTTTTAGAGGACTGAATCTCCAGCTTGATCTGAGCGAACTTTCCACGTCAAGCGCGATTCATGGACTCCTCCGATGGAGACCTTTTGATCTGGTTGCTCGTGGAGGTAACTATGTGACGTTGAAGACCGAGCTTTGTCCAACCCCGGGTTATCCTTTTGATACGTTATTCGAGATTCACTACCTACTCAGCCGAGAAGGACTTGAGGTATTTTCAACCGTTACCAACGTTGGTAGCACTACTGCTCCCTTTGGTATAGGACATCACCCCTATATATCGTTTGGTCCTGGCGCTTCCGTAGACGACGGCCTAGTGTCGATGGAAGCTCACTCCTATCTACCCTCTGATCCCAAGTCCGGTTCGATCGAAGAGAAAGTCAGCTGTGCTCAGTCTGACCTTGACTTCTCAAAGGGCAAAGATATGAGAGGAGTTAGACTTGACCATACCTTTTTGGATATGAGTCGGGACCAAAGCGGCAAAAGCTGGGTCCATATCTCTGGCCAAGATGAGCAGGTCGTCGCCTTGTGGATGGATGAACACTACTCCCACGTCCAGCTCTTTAGTAGTGATACGTTAATGGGAGAGAGAAGGCGTAAAGCTATTGCGGTCGAACCGATGACCTGTGGTCCTCAGGCATTTCGTTCGGGCGAAAGTCTTTTGGAGCTCAATCCATCGGAGCAAGTGTCAATGAGTTGGGGGATGAGTCTTCTGTGAAGGTTACGAACATAGATCAAAGTGTAGATGTACTGGTTGTCTTTGGGATAACAGGAGACTTGGCGCATAAGATGACCATCCCAGCGCTTTACAGGTTAGAGCAGTCTGGGTACCTTAGCTGTCAGGTAGTAGGGGTTGCACTTGAACCTTGGAGTCAAGATCGCTTAGTAGAGGAGTTTAAAGTTGCGCTCGGTAATGATAACGAGAGCGTGGACCAAGACACCCTGGAGTCGTTATTCTCAAAGGTGTCTTACGTGCACGGTGACTTCTCTGATCACAACACCTATCTTCGCCTAAAAGATGTAGTGGGTAAGTACAGAAATCCGCTGTACTACCTTGAGATTCCCCCGTCTCTATTTGCGCCGGTGATTCATGAACTCGCCTCGGTTGGCTTAGCGGACAAGGGTAGGTTTCTTATCGAAAAGCCATTTGGAACTGACCTGAGTTCTGCAAAGACTCTCAACGATACCTTGCACAGGGTTATCGCAGAAGAACAGATACTGCGTATCGACCACTTTTTAGGCAAGCAACCCGTTTTGGATATCTCTTACTTGAGATTCGCAAACGAGATTATCGAGCCGATGTTATCTAGAGAACATGTGGACTCGATCCAGGTGACGATGGCCGAAGACTTTGGAGTAGAAGATAGGGGATCTTTTTATGATAAGGTTGGGGCGGTTAGAGATGTAGTACAAAATCACCTCTTACAGGTACTTTCTCTTATGACGATGGAGATCCCTACATCAAACAGCTATGGAGCGATTTGGGATAAAAAGGCCGATCTTTTAAAGGCAGTGACCCCTATGAACCCAAAGACTACGGTCTTTGGACAGTACGAGGGGTATCTTGATGTTCCTGGAGTAGGACCACATTCGAAAACCGAGACCTATGTCGCAACCGAAGTCGCTATCGAGAACTGGAGATGGCATGGAGTCCCTGTATTTATTCGAGCCGGAAAAGCTCTCTCTGTGCGTTCGACTGAACTTAGAGTTATCTTTAAAAGAGCTCCTCACCTTCCCTACGTAAGTGACTTGGGTGACCTGCCGCCAAATGAAATGATTCTACGCATTGACCCCAATCCGAGTCTTAGACTGCAGTTGGCATCTAAGGATGCAGTAGGGAGTCGAGGCAGATCCGTGTCTTTGGATCTGCCTTTTGAAGAAGAGCTGGGAAAGCTACCTCTACCCTATGAACGTTTAATACATAACGCCTTGATCGGTGACTATTCGTTATTTACAAGGGAGGATTCGGTAGAAGAGAGCTGGCGAATTGTGCAACCCTTGCTGGACCCCGACAAGAGCGTAATAGGCTACAAAAAGGGTAGCTTTGGTCCTTCCGATGCAGACGCACTGTGCAAAGGGCACTTGTGTTGGCAGACGCCTTGGATGTAGCGAGCGAAGTTTTAACGAGTAACTAACTCCAAAGTCAGAAAGGATATGGGCAGATGGCATCAGATGCTTCAATGCAACTTGGAATGGTAGGCCTTGGTCGAATGGGTGCGAACATAGTGCGTCGACTAATGAGAGATGGACATCGATGTGTAGTCTATGACGTCAATCGCAAAGCCGTAGACGAGTTGGTGAAAGAGGGAGCAGCCGGAGCGTACTCCTACGAGGAGTTTGTTGGCAAGCTAGAGGTGCCAAGGAGTATCTGGCTCATGGTCCCCGCGGGTCCGATCACCGAAGATGCTATCTCTAAGCTATCTGATTACTTGAGTGCAGGTGACGTAGTAATTGACGGCGGTAACTCCTACTACCGTGATGATATAAAACACGCAGGCAGTCTCCGCTCCAAGGGGATTCATTTTGTTGACTGCGGTACGAGTGGTGGAGTCTGGGGGCTTGAACGCGGGTACTGTCTCATGATTGGAGGAGAGCGCGAAGTTGTCGAAAGGCTTGACCCGATCTTTGACTCCTTGGCACCGGGAGTAGATGCCGCTGTGCGAACTACTGGAAGATCTGGAGAGGTTACCTCTGAAGAGAAGGGCTATCTGTACTGTGGTCCGAGCGGTGCAGGGCACTTTGTTAAGATGGTTCATAACGGGATTGAGTATGGGATGATGGCCGCATACGCGGAAGGCTTGAATATCTTGCACAGGGCAAATGTCGGGAAAGAGGATTTTGTAGCTGATGCAGAGACGGCGCCGCTTTCAAATCCGGAGTTTTACCAGTACGACATCGACACCGCAAAGGTAGCTGAACTTTGGCGTAGAGGCAGCGTAGTGCAGTCGTGGCTGTTAGATCTCACCGCTGAGGCGCTTTTTGACTCTCCGACTTTAGATAAGTTTCAAGGTCGAGTATCGGACTCCGGAGAAGGTCGATGGACATCGGTAGCAGCTATTGATGAGGGTGTTCCCGCACCTGTACTTACTACCGCCCTATACTCAAGATTTTCTTCTCGTAACCTCTCGGACTTCGGCGATAAGGTACTCTCCGCTATGAGAAAGGGCTTTGGCGGTCACGACGAGAAGGCAGAATAGGCTGCTGGATCTCCTAGATAGCCGAGTTCGGCCTGATCATAGATAGCCCGAGGAGCTAGCCAGCGACGTTCTTGATTCAATAGTACGAGCTATAACCTTAATTGAGTCATAACGATAGCTCCTCTAGACTTGTATCGTAGACAAGGAGATAGGTGCGGTACGCTCTAAGACAGAGGTGGGTTCGAATCTTAACGAGCTACGTGTTGGCCTTAGGCGGCGTGGTTGTCAGCGTATATCTTCTCGTTCCAAAGACCTCGGAGTTAAGGGCTATCAGATCGGTATTGAACGACTCCGATACGTGGCTTTTGCTAGTGGCGGGAGGCTTGGAACTTCTATCTATCTGGTTCTATGCCCTTACAACGAGACAGCTGACGCAACGACATAAGGAACGGATCTCAAAGAGATTTATTCTTGCAGTAACGGTAGCAGCGACCGCTATTGGCAATTCACTTCCATTTGGAGCGGGAGTCACCGCCGTGTATGCGTTTCGGAAGCTGGAGAGCCGTGGGGTAAGCCGTAAGGACTCTGTTCTCGCTGTAGGCGCTACGAACGCGGTTGCCGTAGCTACTCTTGCTCTCTTGGCTGCTCTAAGTGCACTGTTAGGTGGGAGTACAGTTCTAAATGGAGGCGATATCGTCATACTGTTGGGTGTGGGTGCACTTGCGTTTTTGTTGGTTGCATACGTCCGACTCGCAGTAAGGTCCCTCGTCTACGTATTTGAAGTTCTAAGGGGCCTGCGAAGGTATGGCTTTGGCGAGGCTCGAGATAGGGCTAGAACAAAAGGTGCCGAGGTGGCTGACTTTGAACTCTCACGAGCTGACCTCGCCTTTGCGTCCTTCTATGCCTTCTTGAACTGGTTCTTTGACCTGTTGGCGCTCCTGTTGGCGGTTCATATCGTTCACGCCCACGTTCCATTGTTTGGAGTTGTGGCAGCCTACTTCGTCGGAGCCCTTGCGGCTAACCTACCGATAACTCCAGGCGGATTGGGCGTAGTTGAGGGATCTCTTGCGGTTGCATTAATAGCATTTGGTGGGGGCCGTACGACGGTTCTTGCCGCGGTTTTGCTTTATCGTCTAGTTAGCTTTTGGATCTGGTTGCCTACGGGATGGATAGTTCACTTTGTCATGTCATTTTTTAATCAAAGACAGCATCGTATGACCGTTGAGTTCGTTGAAACGCTTGTAGATGGGGAGGTATCGAGCTAATGAGACGAAGAACTGTCGGAGTCATCTCATCGGTAGCTTTGACCTTGAGCCTTTCTAGTTGTGGCGCCTCCAACTCCACGGTAGGGACCTCGGCAAACAACTGCTTGATACCGCTAGCTGCCGCACTTCGTTCGCACCATCAAGGTACTCAACTCCTTGGAGTTCGCCTGGTATCAAGTGAGGTAGCTATGAGGTATCACTTTATTAGATCTACAACCCATAGAGACGTCTGTCTTGTGGGCTTTCGTCTAAGTAGTAGTGCTTCGGACAGTGACTCTATGGTGGTGTACGCCTACTACCAAAGTTCGTCTAAAGTGGTCGGAGTTCGTACCATGCAACGGCATAGATTTAGAATAAACCACCTTCTGTGAGTCCTCATAGGATGTACCAAAGTAAACCGTCCTATTCAGAGGTTCGTTTTTGGTTTTTAGAGCGGGCTCTCATGGACGGATCTAAGATTACCTTTCGAATCCGAACCGACTTTGGCGTGACCTCGACGCACTCGTCGTCGCTTATGAACTCTAGAGCCGACTCCAAGGTATGTGTATGAGGAGGAGAGAGCCTTACTAGCTCTTCGGCCGTGGATGACCTTACGTTCGTTAACTTCTTTTCTTTGGTCGGATTTACATCCATATCTTCAGTACGGGAACTCTCCCCGATGACCATACCTTCGTAGACCTCCTCGGTAGGTGCGATAAAGAGCTGACCTCTTTCTTGGAGGTTTAACAGTGCGTACGATGTGGCAACACCGCTTCGATCAGCTACGAGTGAACCGGATGACCTGGTCCGAATGTCCCCAGCGTGCGGGGCGTAAGAGTCAAAGGCATGGTGCAAGATTGCAGTACCACGAGTATTTGACAGAACCTCTGATCTCAGTCCGAGCAGCCCTCGTGAAGGAATGAGATAGATTGCGCGCATCCATCCGCTACCATTTTGCGTCATGGACACTAGCGAAGCTTTCCGAACGGCTACTGACTGCGTTAGTGCACCAAAGTACTCTTCCGGTATATCCACCTCTAGTCTCTCGAAAGGCTCTTCAAGCTTTCCGTCGGCACCTACTCTGGTGATCGCCCTTGGTTTTCCTACTGTAAGTTCGAATCCTTCTCGGCGCATAAGTTCAATCAATACCGCAAGAGCCAGCTCGCCTCGACCTTGAACCTCGAAGCTGTCGGCTCTGTCTGTAGGAAGTACCTTGATCGAAACGTTTCCTATGAGTTCGTTGTCAAGTCGAGTCTTTATCAGACGAGCTGTTACTTTTTTCCCATCTCGTCCCGAGAGCGGCGAGGTGTTTGCTGAGAAGTTCATAGAGATAGCTGGTTCTTCGACCTCGATAGGAGGAAGTGGGAGAGGTGTTTCAACCGATGTGAGCGTCTCACCGATAGTAACATCAGGTATGCCGGCAACTACAGCGATATCACCACAGTGGACGATATCTGCTGGAACTCTATCGAGGTTCTGAGCGACGAAGACCTCGCCGATCCTGACTCGACTATTTGAGCCGTCTCTTCTATACCATGCGACGGTCTCACCTCTCCTTAGAGCACCGTTCATCACTCTACATACGGCAAGTCGTCCTAGATACGGAGAGGCATCGATGTTGGCTACAAGCGCCTGAAGTGGCGCTGTGTCCTCGCCCACTAAGGGATGTATGTACTTGGTTAGGGTCTCAAAAAGTGGCTCAAGGGTGGTCGACTCCTCTTCGAGTGATCTCTTAGCCCAGCCCGAGCGACCAGAGGCGTAAAGTATGGGAAACTCAATCTGCGTTTCATCGGCACCAAGGTCGATAAAGAGCCCCAAAATATCGTCGAGAACCTCATCTGGACGTGCGTCTGGTCTGTCAATTTTGTTGATCACAACGACGATCGGTAGCGTTGCCTCAAGTGCTTTACGTAAAACAAAGCGAGTCTGAGGAAGAGGTCCCTCGGCAGCATCCACGAGTAAGATAGCACCGTCGACCATTGTTAGACCGCGCTCAACCTCGCCTCCAAAGTCTGCGTGACCGGGAGTATCGACTATGTTGATTTTAGTGCCGTTCCACTCCAAGGCGATGTTCTTTGCCAAAATGGTGATACCTTTTTCTCGCTCTAAGTCCATAGAGTCAAGCACGCGGTCAACGACCTCTTGGTTATCTCGGAAAGCCCCACTTTGTCGTAGCATGGAGTCCACAAGGGTAGTTTTCCCATGATCTACGTGGGCTATTATAGCTACGTTTCGGATTTCAGTGAACAAGGACTTAGACCCACCTTCGAGTATTGCAAAAGTACAACGCATGTTGTAGCGTTAGAGTATGTATTCTACCCTTGATCTTTTGGTTTTCTCTCCGAGCGAGTGAACTCTCGTTCAAGATCGTCCATAGTGAGGGGTTCAGGGTCGGCGCCGATCTCTTCATATCGATTCGCTCGTATGACTATGGCTATTGAGGTCCCCCAAAGTATCCCAAGTGATATGAGTTTTGATAACCCGCCCGCAAGCTCTTGGTCTGCTACTGCTGAGATACCAAGGGCGGAGATATGTGCTGCATAGACGGGGTAGAAGGAGTGACGTGCGAAGATTAGAACGAATGCAGGGAAAGACGGTATAAGACTCTGTGCAAATAAGTAGATTACTCGACCCATTGTTGACATCTGACGTACTCCAGGCATAAGGCCGAGCGCAGCGATCCACATCACCGCTCCGGCGGCAATAAGTTCAGCATGTAGCGAAGTTCGAAATAGAGTATTTTTTGATTGCTCAGTTACGATGCTCGAGAGCATTGACGCCACTATGGAACTGGAGAAGATAAAAGTAGACAGAATAGGGCGGGTGGCGTGAGTTAGGATTAGGTCGGTAGATCGATGACGAGTTAGCTTTACCACCAACCACCGTGGAAGCCCGAGTAACATCAAAGGAACCGCTACCAACATAATAAGTAGGTTCTGTCCGAGATACGCCGTGACGGAGTAGAGACGAGCAAGGTTCTCTATTGGGTAGTTGGTGAGAAGAACAAGCACTACTACGCCGAGTGTGAACCTTCGACGTTGGGTTTTTGTCGAATACAAAGAGAGGTACCCTCTCTTGCTGTAGGTTCGACCAATGTACCTAGCCTGCTTTCTCCCATAGTGGTAAAGTGAGAAGAGGTAGGCCGATAACAGTCCAACTCCAGACGCTAAAGATACATAGTTAATCGATACTTCGAATGGTCCTGTCATTCAACCCACTTAACGCCAGCTCGTTTACTACACTATCAAACGGATCGTGTAGCTCACAACTCTTAGCGTCATTAGCGTTGATAAACGTCTGATTGCGTAACATGAGCTATTCACCAAGGTCTACGATTATGAGATGGCCTCTAACGACTCGTTTATGCATCTAGTCAATCTATTTGAGCTATTAACGTCTACTAAGCGCCCTTTGTCTTACGAAGAGATTGTCCAGGAGTTACCAGATCTTCCAAACGGTACAGCTGCAAAGAGGCAGGCCTTTGAGCGAGCTAAGAGTTCGTTGAAGTCTTTAGGGATACCGATCCATGTAACTGAGTCCCCAACTAGTAAGGCACAAGGCTACATTATCTACAAGAAAGACTTGACTTTAGACGTGGAGTTTACTAAAGACGAGGAGGTGGCTTTGGCATTTGCTCTTAGCTCCGTTGGCTCTCCGTCTTTTGGTAGTACGGCCACATTGCGCAAGCTGGGACTTGACGAGAACCCTTCCCCACTGCGCGTTTTTTCTGGCGACATAGATGGCGTGTTCGTCGATCTGTTTCAAGCTATTGCTACCAAGACGCCGATATCTTTTCACTACGGATCTGAGGACAAGGAACGGGAGCTAAGTCCATATGGTCTGTTGAATAGGTGGGGCAGATGGTACCTTTTGGGACGTGAGAGTGAGAACTCTCCCATAAAGAGTTTTCGAGTCGATCGCATCTCTCAAGAGATTGAGACTAAAGAGACGGGAAGCTACATTACTAGACCAAGCGACTTTAAGATGGACGATCTTTTAAGTAAGGATCCGTGGAATATAAAGGTCTCCGAGCCGGAGACGGTTGTTGTGGGTTACCTTGGGGATGGAGCTGGGCTTGACTGGTTTTTTGCTAATAGGTCAGAGGTTGAGTTACCTAAGGATTATCAAGATCTAAATAACTCTGAGCGTAGTGTCCGAGCCGTTACCGTCTCCAACTGGGATATATTTCTCTCAGACACTATGGCTTTGGGTCCAACAGTTGAGATTCTGTCGCCCCTTTCGGCTAAGTCTTTGGCTGTATCTTGGCTTAAAGAGACGATATCAGCCTCGATGGCTCCGGTTTCGAGAACTAGTTCCGCAAAGTACGACGCTGAAATCAACAACCCTGTACCCAAAAAATTAAACGTATCTTCAAGACGGGCGATTCGTAGATTCGAGCTATTGTCTGAGATCTTACCTTACTTAGGTAGAACTAAAGTGGCACAGATTTCTGATACTGCTATGAGGTTTCGAGTAAAGGAGGCTGAGCTCATCGAGGTTTTAGAGTACGCAGCTACCTGTGGACTTCCACCTTATACCCCAGATCAACTCTTTGAGATTATCGTTGATCCCGATGAAGACCTTATCGAAGTAAGAGTCGATAGTGCTTTAGCAAAACCCCGCAAGTTGGACTTCTCTGAGGCGCTTTTACTCTCTGTTACAGCAAGGACTTTGATCAATATAGGCGTAAAGGATAGTGACCCACTGCGTTCGGCACTCGCTAAGCTCGGTTCTGCTATCTCGGAGATGGACCTAAACGACGAAGATCTTCTTGTCAAGGTGGACGACCCTCCTTTTCTAACGCAACTACAAAGTGCAGTCGCAGAAGGATCGATAGTCGAGGTCATCTACGAAGGAAACAGTGGTAAAAGAGAAAGAAAGCTTCGTCCTATCTTGTTGTTTGTCTACGACGGTAAGTGGTACGTTCGTGCTCTTGATCTAGAGATGCAACAAGTTAGGCACTTTGCATTAGAGAGGTTTGGATCACTCAAGGCGGATGAGTCTCACGGTGGGAAGGTGTACGTTTCAGAGGGGGCGTTAAGGTTTGATCCTTCGGATCCCTTTATGTTGAAAGACGAAGCGAAACAACTAATGGCATGGGTTAGCGTCTTTGGATTGAGAGTTCTTGACGTTGTACTGGGTACGTATCTGGAGGTACTTGACGAGTTGGGGGATAAGTCGTTGGTAAGACTAAGAGCGACTTCTCTTGAGTGGTTAAAGGCGATATTTTTGCGACTTGGTCCTCATATGGTCTTAGACGAATCCTCTT
>JAKBGL010000033.1 GCA_021833085.1 Actinomycetes bacterium
TTCACTCTATTTTCACTTTGAACGTTGACTGATTTGAACTCAAAAGCCAAGATAACCAAAGGAGACATCGACGTCTATGAGACTTCCAAAACACTTTAGTTCCTCACTGGTTGTCCTGATACTAGGTGCAGTAGTTCTTAGCTCTTGTGGAACTACAGCCTCTTTGTCGTCTTCAACTACAACCACGTCTCAGCCAACGACTTCAACAACTCAATCAACCACATCTACAACGACTAGCACGTCCTCAACGGCTTCTGTACCTCCCACCACGACGACAACAGCTACTCAACAGAGCAACGTCGTTACTAGATGTCATGCTTCACAGTTGAGCTTTTCTTATTCACAGTTAGGTATAGCTGCCGACCAACAACTAGATGTAATATTCAGATACACCAACACCTCAAATGTGACCTGTACCTTGTATGGCTATCCCGGTATTGAGTTCTACACAGCAAACGGACAACCAATTACTGCCAAGACTTTACGCCAAGGAGATAACCCTATCGCATACGACCCAGGTCCAAATCTTGTTACTCTCACACCAGGTACTAACGCCTACTTCTACGTTGGTTGGGGGACTGCCTCGGTCTCCAACGGAATCACACAAGGGTGTGCTTTGCCAACAAGTGTCAAGAGTTACCCACCAAACAGCTACACACAACTTTCCCTAACGCTTCAACCTCGACCCAATAGTCAGACATGGGTTGGAAACACCTATATATGCAACTTAAGCATTGAAGGTTTAGGCGTATCGGCGGTCGCCACCTCAAGTACGTTCATAGCTAACAGTGCTTGGTTGCCGACGGATTTTGCACAAGATAATTTTATTTCATAAGTCCTATGGATATCAGAGATCTTGAGCCTTTGACGAAGGGTTGGCCTGTTGTGCATATGGTAAAGTTACGATCGTGATCTTAACTTTACCCGGTAAACGTCTGGCGCTTTAGCCTCGGGGATCGCCATATTCAAGGTACTCAGATGCTTAGAACCTATTGGGAAAGATGTTGCGGTACAACTGACGGCTTCCGATTCTTAGGTGTCAACTTACCTCTAATGGTAGTAATACCGGGAAATAGGTGATGGATGTGATAGATTCCTCTACGTTATCCGTAAGTCAAGTATCGTTTTAGCTAGAACACTTATCAACTGATACGCCCCGGGAATAGCGGAGACGTAAAGGGGATTCTTCTTCTCACACGATCCATTTGAAATTGCCGATTTTAGAACTCTGACAGAGAAATCAGTCATGGATACTCAAGTAGAGGGAGTCCTCTAACTCCCTCTACTATTTCTACTCCAAATCGTAAGACTTCTCGGTTCTAGTTCCACCAAATATCGTGATGCACGACTGCCTTTCCTATGAGTCCCAACTGCACTTGGGTGCTTCCCTCTACGATCGTAAGTTGCTTGGCATCTCTATAGTAGAGTTCTGTCGGATGGTCCTCCATATACCCCGCGGCACCGAGAAGTTGCACAGCTAGCGACGATGCTTTCACCGCCAGTTCTGTCGCGTAGTACTTGGACATCGATAGATAGGGAACCCACTCTTTGGTAAACTTTCCTTGATCAGCCAACCAAGCCGCTCTGTAGGTTAAAAGGCGTGCAGCTTCGATCTCTGTGGCCATCTTTGCTACCTCCCACTGGATTCCTTGGAAGTCCGCTATCGTCTGATTAAACGCCTCACGAGCTTTGACATACTCTACCGCATACATCAAAGCACCCTCCGCCAATCCGACTCCCCTCGCTGCTACGATGGGTCGCATTGAGTTCAGTCCCAGCATTGCTAAACGAAAACCTCCCACCTCACCGATCACGTTCTCCGGTGGAACATGAACTTCATCTAGGTGCAACTCCCCGGTGTCGATTCCGTGAACCCCCATCTTCTTGTCTACCCTTGGAACGCTCACTCCCTCGAAATCTCGCTCCACTATGAAGGCGGTAATCGAAGAATGATCTCTTGAGCTTGGATCGCCCGTCTTTGCAAAAACCGTGAACCAGTCGGCCTGAACTACTCCAGATATCCAACATTTCGTTCCTGAAAGAATCCACCCCCCTGGAACTTTCGGATCCGGCACCGCTCTTGTTCTCATTCCAGCCACATCGGAACCGGCCTGAGGCTCTGATAGCGCAAACGAAGCCCTCTGGCTGCCGTTGGCGATTGGAGGGAGATACTTCACCTTCTGATCCTCTGATCCAGCGATCATAATTGGTCCAGTTGGGAGTCTCGTGAGCAAAAGCATCAGAGCTATAGTATTTGAGTACTTTGCTACCTCCTCTATGGCGATCGTGAGTCCAAGAATCCCAGCACCGGAACCACCGTAGGTCTCTGGAATACAAAGTCCTAGCATCTGAGAACTCTTGAGCAGATCGAAGATATCTTGTGGATACTCTCCCGACGTGTCGATCTCCCGGGCTCTTGGAGCCACCTTCTCCTGACATAGCTTTCTCACGGTTAACTGAAGCTGACGCAGCTCCTCACTAAGATCGAAGTTCACCTTTCACCTCATCTGCTGGTCCTAAGAATACACAAGGACCATGATAGCCAACACGTCCTTCTTTGACTAAGTCAGGACTGCCAATCCATGGTCAAAGACCGCTTCAACTCCTCACTTAGGTATGCGGATGCCTCGTAGTTCTCATGAGCTACCCTCACTGAGATCGGAGAGTTGATAAAGGTCTCCGGGGTTTGGATGTCGAGATCAAACTTCAAGTAATGAACCGAGGGTGTAATGTCGGCTCGAGTGAGTTGAGCTGCGTGATCCGCCTCCGGGTAGGATTGAAAACTGCCTGATGGAGTATCGAGCCAAAGGCATCTCTCAACTCCAGTCAATATCGGCAGCCAATGCATAAGTTCAGATCTACTAGTCAGCTCTATAAACAACGTCCCAACGAGCTGACCCGGCTCTGGAATAAGGTTTCCGTACGCCAAGATCTCTGATCTTATCTGTTCATCAGAGCTCATTCTCTCCGCTCGAGCCATCTCTTGTATCTGGTACTTTATCGTCTTTTTATTCTCAAAGGTTATGGACATAATCTCACCGAGAGCTACTCTTCGGAGACGTCGATACTCGATCATCTCCGTCTTCATCTCCTTGCGATGTCGCTCATACGTCCTAAGGTCTTCGATCTCATCCAACTCAATCACATTGCTTGTCACGTTCTAGATCCTTCCACTATTAAAACCTCCACAAAGACCTCCCATCGGAGTTGCGGTTTACTCCTTGGCAATACCATAGCCACGAGCCAAAATTGAAAGAGGGTGCTCAGATCGTTGAAGCGTCTCTTCATAGATGGCAGTGTTGGCTAGATGGCAGTCTCCAACAAATACATCGGAGTCTGTCTTTTTGAGGGCGGAACCCAAAGCTTTAGAGATCTTTTTTGAAGAGTCGTAGTTTTCTTTGCGATAACCCCACGTACCGTCTATTCCAGAGCACTTAGCAACAAGTGTCACTTTCGCGCCCATGAGTTTCAGTAAATCTCTGCCTTTTATTCCCACATTTTGAGCCTGTAGATGGCAAGCCGAATGGTAGGTAATCTTTGAGGGCACCTCACCAGTAAAGTCTGTCTTTAAACCACCCTTTTTCTTGTGAACCATATAAAGATATTCACATGCATCGTAGGTTCTCGCGCTCACCTCCTTCGCGTCTTCTCCCTCTAGATATATCGGATAATCCTTCTTCACAACATATGCACAGGTTGGCTGGGCAATAACGATATCTTTATCTTCTTTGATAACCTCTTTTAGAGCGACTACATTTCTCTTAGCCACCTTTTTAAATTCTTCGATATTTCCTTCATGAAGCCACGGAGCTCCGCAACACTTCACACCCATTGGCAACGAACATTCAACTCCGTTGTGCTCATAGACTTGAACTAAGTCCTTGCCTATCTCAGGTGCCATATAGTCGATAAAACACGTCGGGTATACACTAACTTTGGCCCTTCTATTTTCTATAAAGGGCCTCATTCTTGTATTGAACCACCGTTTGAAACGCATCTTGGCATAAGGGGGCAGTAGGCGTTTTGACGAAACGCCGCCAAAACGCTCCATAGATTTGCGAACTAAACCACTATTATCACCAATAAGTTTGTTACTGATAGGAGCTAAAGCGCAAGAGATCGTTCCAATAAGATCAGTTCTCGCCATTACTTGATCAGTCACATACTCAAGTGTCGGCTTCTTGCCGCTCTTTGTCTTTACTGCATTAGCCCGCATCATCAGACGAGGAAAGTCTAAGTTCCACTCATGCGGAGGTATATACGGACATTTGACGTAACATATCTTACACTGAAAGCACTCATCTACAACAGCGTCTTGTTCAGCGTCGGTCAACTTCTCAACGTCTCCGTCATTAGCGTCTACTGCGTCAAAGAGCAAAGGGAATGACCCGCAGTAGTTTAGACACATCCTGCACCCATGACAGAGGTCAAAGACTCGGGTAAGCTCTTCTCTCAGATCACTCTCGATTAGATACTTAGGGTGATATGGATCATATGTAGTTGTCATAGCATCCTCCAGTCTCTTCAATGTAGAAGCGATGTGTGAAAGCCAAGCTCCACACATCGCCCGCGCGAACTACCTACTTGGTTAGGCTATGTTAGCTCAGCGTCTCCAGACCTTGGGTAAACCGTCCAGCGTGGCTCTTCTCTGCCCTGGCAAGTGTCTCAAGCCAATCGGCTACCTCATCGAAGCCTTCTTCCCGAGCGGTCTTCGCAAACCCTGGATACATCTCTGTGTACTCGTAGGTTTCACCCTCAATAGCGGACTTCAGGTTATCCTCTGTTGATCCAACAGGGGCCCCAGTTACTGGATCTCCAACTTCAGCTAGAAAGTCAAAGTGTCCAAACGCGTGGCCGGTCTCACCTTCAGCTATCGATCGAAATAATGCAGCAACGTCTGGGTATCCTTCAACGTCAGCCTTTTGAGCAAAGTAGAGGTAGCGGCGGTTGGCTTGGCTCTCGCCAGCAAACGCTTCTTTTAGGTTTTCAAGGGTCTTTGAGTTCTTTAGTTCTGCCATTTATTCTCCTTCAGCTTAGACAACTAACTAATATGCACCTTATCGCTGTTTTCAACTACAGAGCGGCTGCCAATAACACGACAGGTAGCACAAGTACCTCTAAAAACAATCTCAGCCTTAGACACGCTGAACATCTCATCTGGTACCTGAAGTTTCAAGTCCCAATTCTGGGACAGCTGAAAGTCTCTAACTTTACCGCAAGAGACACAGACGAGGTGATGATGTTCACCGTCAACGTTCGGGTCGAAACGAGATGAACCCATCCCAAGGTCAAGGCACTGAACTTCACCCATCTCCTCAAGCTCCTTCAAAGTCATATACACGGTCTTCAATGAGACAGTGGGCATATCTTTCACGAGCTCAAGATAGATACTCTCTGCAGTTGGATGTGAGGAGTTACCTTCTAGAAGTTCAAAGATTCTCCGCCTTTGAGGCGTCACCTTGCGCCCAGAGGCTCTAAAGAGATCGGATAACTCGTCAGGACTTCTCACAAGAACTATTATAACAGTAATCTATTACTATTTGACAATCATTTACAACTAGTGCAAAATGTATCGACGTTAGAATCTCTAAAATTAGAAGTAGTTTTTATCTGTGGTTAATCATTCAATATACAACGAGTGGGACGACGACGTAGACGGTAAGGTGCTGTTCGATGTCGCAATCGTGGGCGCTGGCTCGACAGGTGCAGGTGTCGCCCTTGACGCGGCTTCCCGAGGGCTTTCCGTCGTTCTTGTCGACAGATCCGACATTGCTTCAGGAACATCTTCCTCATCGTCTCGTCTAATACACGGCGGACTCCGATACCTTGAAAGTGGCGAGGTCTCGCTCGTGGCTGAAGCTCTGAGAGAGCGCTCCATCTTGCAAAAGATTGCACCTCACTTGGTCACACCTCTCGGTTTCACCATTCCAATCAACTCAACGTCTTCAGCGTTTGCATTCGCAAAACGCCACCTCTACTCCATGACTCTCTGGGGGTATGACATGGCAGGATCAATACGATCGGCTCCGCGACACAAGGTTCTTTCGAACGTTCAGGTGATTGAGAACCTTCCGAAGATTCGCACTGAAAGCCTTCACGGGGGACTGCTTTACCCGGACTCCTTGACGGACGACGCACGTCTGGTAAATACCGTTGTTCGAACAGCGATGAAAGCTTATGGCGCCAAAGTTTTAACGTACCTTGAAGTAGTAGGGATCGATTCATCACAAAGCGGTTCAACACTTCACCTTGAATCAACACTTGGACCCAGCCAAAACTACACCATCAACGCTAAGGCAGTTGTTGTAGCGGCTGGCGTTTCCAATCAAAGACTTGGACAACTGTTTAAGGAACCGCCTGGCTTTGAGATCCTTCCTGCTAAAGGCGTACACTTAGCTGTAAATAAAAACACGCTACCCCTGAAAAGCGCTGCTGCTATAGATGTACCTTCAGACGGACGCAGAGTCTTCGTCGTGCCGTGGGGCCAATATACCTACTTTGGAACAACCGATACCCCGTATTTTGGAGATGTAACTACTCCAGATATAGATGAGACCGACGTCCAATACCTCCTAAGCGGCATAAATGAAGTATTCTCCACAGATATAGAAAGAGCTGACGTTACCGGTGGGTGGTCCGGACTTCGTCCTTTGGTCAAGGATAAGAACAAAAACAATCTCGAAGAAGTCTCACGAAAACACTCAATCTCACGCCAAAGAAACATCATCTTCGTGGCTGGTGGAAAGCTCACAACCTATAGAGAGATGGCCGAACAAGTAACTGACATCGTATGTGACGTTCTTTCCATCTCCAAGAAGTCGGCGACTAAAAAGATACCCCTACTAGGCTCCGTGTTTCGGCGTCAACTAAATGACCTTCGGCGACAAGTCGACATTCGAATCTCAAAGGTCTCTACCTCTTTAGAGCAACAGTTACAGATCACACAACACCTAATCGGCAGATACGGAGCAGAGGCGTTGTCAGTGAGTGATCTCATCTCTAAAAGAGGTCCTGAGGCGACTTCCGACCTTTCTAACAACGGAGAGATCTACGAGGGAGAGGTCGAGTACATGATTAAAATAGAAGGCGCCCGCACACTATCTGACGTATTACTAAGGCGTTCACGGATCGCAACTTTGGACATGTCGGAAGCGGTTGAGATCGCCTTGACGAATGTCGAAAGTATACGTAACACACTTGGCTTGAGTAGTTCCGACTTCCAAAGCCAACTTGTCGCACTTAGAACGGCACCCTCGACGCTTGTTCCGCAGCAAGACTCACCATCGACCCAGAAAAACACGGAAAGATAGGGGGCTAGATGTCAGTAGTCGTTCTTGATGTTGGGTCATCGTCGATTAGATCGTCGATCGTCACCAACGACGCAAAAGTCAAAGCTGTTGCTTCAGTTCCTCTGACCATCAATCATGAAGGTTTATCACAGATTGAATACGACGCGAACGCCTTAGCCAAATCTGCAATGTTCGTACTCGAAGAGGCAATCGCAAGCCACCCAACACAACTTGAAGGTTTAGCGATCACTACCCAACGGGCAACATCGGTACTTTGGAGCAGGTCACACATCAAAGCTCTCGCACCGGCAATATCATGGCAAGATCTCCGTACCACAGCCACCTGCCTTTCGCTTGGGACCAAGGGAGTAGCAATTGCCCCCAACGAAAGCGGCACGAAGTACGCTTATCTACTTAATCATCAGTTACTCAAAGAAGATCCAGCTGACGTAGCGCTTGGGACTTTAGATAGTTGGTTAGCCTTCTACCTAGGAGTGGGTCACATAACCGACATTACGAACGTAGCTATGTCTGGTCTTACAACCAAAGACATCACCGGGTACGACCCCCTGCGTCTTGAGGCACTACAGATCGAACGCCACTACCTGCCAGCTATCACTGCATCCTATGGAGAGTTAGGGGTTGCAAAACGATTGAGTGCAGAGTTGCCTCTACTCAGTCTTGTGGGCGATCAACAGGCCTCGCTCTTTGGACAACACTGCCATAGCTCAACTTGCGCGAAGGTAACCCTTGGAACTGGGGTAATGATAGACGTGAACTTGGGCACTGAACCTCCAAACTTTGAGCGCAGAGGGAGAAATGGAAGTTATAGAGTTCCATCTCTGGGTTCCAAAAAGGCTATATTGTGGGGTGTAGAAGGTGCTCTACTTTCAGGTGGATCGTCTCTTCAGTGGTTCTGCAACACCTTTTTAGACGGTGCGCCTCCGGCTGAAGTAGATCGGTATGCTGCTCAGGCTGACACATCGGATGGATGTATATTCGTGCCCGCACTAAGTGGCCTTGCAACGCCAGACTGGGACTTTGGAGCTCGCGGAGTCTTTCTCGGAGTAAGTCGCGATAGCGGACGCAACGAACTCTCAGATGCACTACTTCGCGGAATTGCCCACAGTGTAGCTGACATTGTCGAGGCGATCGAGGACGATACCTCCAAAACGATAGAGATCTTGCGGGTTGACGGCAAGATGGCCGGGAGTACAGTTCTGCTTCAACACATTGCTGACTACGCTGGAGTTAAGGTTCAACTCTCAACTGAGATCGAAGCGACCTCGCTCGGAGCTGGAATGTTAGCACATCTGGCTCTTGAAGGTATCGATGCGCATAGTGCTTACGACGATGAATGCTCCTATCGATACAAGGTAGCCTATGATCCAAAAATCTGTAAAGGCTCCAAACGTCACGACGACATTAGGCAACGCTGGCAACAAGCGAAAGCCTTGTCACGCTCACAGATACCTGCTTTAAGCCAGGTAAAGTTCCAATAGATTCAGTTGCTACCGGTTCCGATAGGTCGCACATAACTTATGGTTTCTCAAAAATACCCAAGTCCACTCATGAATCAAAAAGTCTTCAGATGGAGATTACTGGCAATCGTTTTCGCACGATTATCTAGATCGATCCTCGAAGACAAGGAGCTCAGCTAACCGATGGCTGACCGTAACGATTCGGTCCAGGTGTCGACTTAATGAGCATGAACACTAGCAGTACGATGGAGCCTACAAATGGGACGAGAGATATAAATATCCAGCCGCCGGAGTGGTCCGAATCATGCAGTCTCCTTACCGTCAAAGCAAGAGAAGGGACGAGCGCAATAACGCCGTAGATGATGTACAAAACCATGAAGCTGTTGCTTCTCGCAATAGCCTCGAAAATGAAAAGTACAAAAAACACTACTAGGTTTGCTACTACCACTTTCCAATACTCAGCACGGCTTGAACGCGTTCTAAAGTTAGCAAAGTTAGACCAAAGGCGCTTATAAGCCTCTAAAACTGAGACCGAACCGTAAGAACTTCCATGGCCATACGAGTTTCCTGGATCTAAATAACTCTCCTCAAAGCCCACTGTTCCTCCTCCAAGTAAAAACTTGAGTCGACAACCGTGGCAAACGGGTCAGTTGCAGCTTCAACTAACTTCACTGTCACGCAGACCGTCACATTAGCACAAAACCAAGACGCCAAATTAGCTTTTCAATAAAATTCATAACCTACGAGAGTAATAGCAAAGATGATGAAGTGTTCCCGATGAGTCCATACACCCTATAGAGACGACGGGCCTGCACTTCATCGTCGTTCATACGTTAACTCTTAGTTCTTCTCTCAAAACATCGTCGTTCATTTTGAATGAAAGAACCTAAAAGATTTAATCTTTACATATACGTGAACGTCAAGGCGAGCGCATCCTTGCGCGATCAATGAACTGAAATGTCCAGTTCATCTACTATTGGACAAGGTCCAACTAGAACAGTTATGTCGAAACCGATATCCACTACGGACAAGTACAGCCTCTAGAATCTCTCAGTAACGTAGGCTGGAGGAAGATGTC
>JAKBGL010000034.1 GCA_021833085.1 Actinomycetes bacterium
TTACGTTCTTATCCAGACTGACCTCGGACGGGTTACAGACATACTGAGAAAAGTAAAAGAGATAGCCGCCGTAGAGAGAGCCGATTCAGTTACGGGTCCTTATGACATAATCGCACTTCTTGATGCTCCTTCAGTCGAAGAGATCGGTCGAGAGGTTGTAGAGTCCATTCAGGTTATAGACGGTGTAACAAGAACTCTCACATGCCCGATCGGTAATTTAGATCAACTCCACTAATGGCTCTAATACGGAGGCTTAGAGGATCAGTGGCTCATGAGACTTGACCGGATCGTATCCACGATGCAATATTAGTTATGCGACATATGCCACAAAGACTACTTGCCGTGGCGTCTGCTGTACTCCTTATTGGTCTTTCAGCACTGTTCAACTCGTGTGGAACGGTCGTGACTGGCTCATCCTTGAAGTCATCAACTCCTCACACCGCTCTGGCCGAAAGACTGGATATAACCCAAACCATCACTTCCGAAGTGTCGAGTTCTCCGAACTACTTAAGTGACTCAGCCTTCTCCATTCCACGTTCAAATCCATCCAGCGGCGCTTACTTAGCCACATATGATCCTATGAACAAGTTTTCCGTGATCTCACATATATCCTCGCTTATACCGACCGCACCTCAACGAGTCGAACAAGTAGCCAAGGTTCAAGGATACGTAACTTGCCTGGACTTTGTATCCAAGAACGTGGGGTTAGCTCTCTCTCAGGTCGGTCCAGTCACGAAATCAACTACGACTTTAGATCTAACTACGGACCGTGGAACTCACTGGCGAAAAATTCACCATAGCGGGCAACTGCTAGGGGCTTTTATCTTTGGTCCAACGAACCTCATCGTCGTAATAGATGCCAATAACCAAACGATAGTTGAGACCACCAATAATGCCGGCAAATCCTATACAGCCTCAAAGCAGCCAAAGTTAGCAGAGGCGAGTTCAGTTACGTTTACGTCTTCAGGAACATCGACTTACGCGCTCATCGGTTCAGCCTCCCACACAAATATCACCTACGAACTCCTCGCAAGTACTAATCAGGGCCGCAGTTGGAACCCCGTTTCTGCACCTTACTTAGCAAGCCTCAGTCGCCAGTCGATTCACATCGGAAAGATCGTTCTCGCCTCCCATAACCTGCTAGGCATCGGGCAAGCAGGTGCGGAGACCCTCTTTTTGAGGTTGCTCCGGAACGGAACTTCACCTCTTTGGTTTAGCTCTCCACTGGGAAGTGCATCTCTGGAGGTAAGCGGAGTCCAAATTATCAACGCAAATGAAGTAGTGGCGTTGACACGTGGGTCTGGTCTTTGGGACTGGACTCCTTTACACGGCTGGCAGAGTCTCTTCCCCTCCTATCAGGGGCTTAGCATGGAACCGCTGCAGGGAAACTATTACATTCTCAATAACGCTCAATGTGTAAAGCCGTATGTAGAGAGAGTTAGTTCGAAAGGCAACATGTCAGTGTCAGCTCTCCCAACCAACACTGACTGTCCTATCGACTCTCTCATACCAAGCTCAAAGATAGGTAATTCAATATTTTACGAAGCGACTCTTGGACAAGGAGAGACCTCGATCGATCGTATATATCGAGTCTCCAAAATCAACACCAGTCACCCAGTGACCTCCAAGATTTATTTCAAGCACTCTCTCTTTAGCGCTAGCGTAAGTGGCGACGACATCTTAGCAACTGCAACCAGCAACGGCCTCGGCTTTACTCCCTATAAGGTCCTGTACATATCTCATAACTTGGGGAAAAGTTGGAAATCCATCAACGTAACGTTCGCGCCGCTAGAGGTCGCTATCAAGACCTCCTCCACGTGGTGGGCTATCGGTGCAGTTCCGCTGATGAAAAGTCCATTTCCCGGCAAGGTAGAGTACAGATACTATCTTTATCGTACAACCAACGAAGGGGTCACCTGGCAAAGAACTGCGCTCACACCGCCGGCGACCTCAGCACCTAGCGACCTATCAATAAGGAGCGATCTCGTATCGTTCGAAATAAACAACGCCGTCTACCTCTCAAGCAACAGTGGTAAGAGTTTTGTGAAGTTGGCTCTCAACTTGAAAGGCCAGTATCTTAGTTCCGTAACCTTCACCTCGCCATTTACTGGATATGCACTAACTAGCGCCGATACCATCTTAAAGACAAAAAACGCCGGCAGGCTTTGGCGTCCAGTGGTCCCCTAGTTTTTTTGTCTTGTGAAGCCTCGAACGCGCACATATCAAAGTGCATGCTCTCTGAATCTTTGCCCATCAGCTCCGTCACGGATACGTCACGGTGAACGAGTTGCTCGACGTAAGGACGCCGGGATAAGCCACTACTTGCAGATTTTGAACCATCTCAAGGGGCACAAATGCAGACGAGCCCTGAGAAGGGCTTTCGTTTGTCGAAAAACCGACCTGCGAAAACGGTGACAGAGTAGTCAAATAGTTGTTGATCTGAGGCGCCTCTACAATCCACTCTGCGGAGTTGAGTTGACCAGTATAAGCGACAGTGACCGAGTACGTCTGTCCCGTTGTCACATCATCTAAAGAGATAGACCAGTTACCAGCGGATACCTGAGCGATCGAAGCGTTAATGACGTCATTTGGAGCTACCGTAAATGAACTGAGGAAAACCGAAGGATTCGGGTAAGTTTCCCACCAAGCATTTATGGTATAAGTGTTTGATCCAGGGATCGGAGATAACACAACACCTGTCTGGATAATTGAATTCGACGAATAGCCGTCTATTCCGATCCATTCCGAAGTTGAACACTGTGAGACTGTAGTTCCTGCTATGTAGCTCTGACACGCCGTTGGTTGAGACGCCAAGAGAGACGCTACATTAAACACTCCGGATACCTCAGTGTATGGACCACCTTGTGCAACGTAGCCCGACCAGTTGGAGCTTTCTAAGGCCGCCACGATTGGCAAGGTGATCGATGCCGACGTACCTAGAGTGTCCGTAACTGTCACAGTTGGAAAGTAGTTACCAGCTGACGTCATCGTGCCTGAAAGAACTCCAGAGCTGGAGAGTGTAAGACCACTCGGAAGTCCAGTTGCACTCCAACTATAAGGAGCCATACCTCCAGAAGCGTCCAGTTGCGCGTTATAAGCTAGAGAGACACTCACATCGGGCACCGACGAGGAAGTGATTGTGAGAGGTACTAACTGATAAGAGCTAGTAGAAGCGATGCCTACTATTGGTTTATTTAGTGGGTGACCGCCCATCGAGCCATAGAACCCGGCGTCACCAAAGGTGAATATACCTCCGTCTGATGCGACCTCCCAGTATCCTTTCCCATCCGGTGTAGAAGCGATGCCTACTATTGGTTTATTTAGTGGGTGACCGCCCATCGAGCCATAGAACCCGGCGTCACCAAAGGTGAATATACCTCCGTCTGATGCGACCTCCCAGTATCCTTTCCCATCCGGTGTAGAAGCGATGCCTACTATTGGTTTATTTAGTGGGTGACCGCCCATCGAGCCATAGAACCCGGCGTCACCAAAGGTGAATATACCTCCGTCTGATGCGACCATCTCGTAGCCAGGAACCGTACTTGCCGACGCAAGCTTGGAACCATTTAGCCCACTAACCTTTGACTGTTGGGCGACGTTTAGGTGAATAAGGAACGTAGAGAGGACCAAAGCAGAAGAGATCAACACGCAGCGCACAACACCAAGGGTATCCCTCACACCCTCAACGCCCGAGACGGCTTGCTTGCGCTGTCCTCTCCTAATAACCTTCAACTATCTCATACCTCTTTTACACCCGCACCTTTACTGGGAAGAACCCGAGCGTTTGGTTACACCTACTCAACAGCTTCCAACCGATCGGTTCAACCTATCTAGGCGATGGCCACCATTGATCGATCTATCCCTAGGACGCCTCTTGACCCCACTCCCAACTGCTTGGAGTTGACATACAACGGCCTCTAAATCATGGTCTACCCAACTCTTGCCATCTGACACAAAGATACGTCTAGAGTTGCACACACCTCATAATCGACAGCTTTTGCAGGCTACTTTATCAACAACTCTGTCTGCTATGTAAATTGGACCTATGGGTGAGTCGCCTAGTGTCCCTTTAGCTCACGAGCACCTCGACTGTCGAAGTATGGCGCTAACTGAACTTCTCTTAGTCCATGTTTGGGTTGAAATACGATAGCCTTTTTCCGTTCAATACGCGCTAGCTGGAAAGGCTCCAACAAAGGCGACTCTTTGAGTCGTGTCGATCTAGACAGACTGCTACGTCTTCGATCCCTGCTCTCTCCAAAGGTTGACTCTTTGGAGATCTTCACACCGGAAAGCAGTGATAGGGTTCTCAAGGTATCAATATCAGCGACGCCGGGCAATACTACCGTCGTTCCAAAAAGCGTAAACATACCCTTTGAAAGCTTTGGCCAACGAGCTTCGGCCTGAGTGAGATCCTGTAAGCACGCGAGGAGGTAGAGATTTTGACTTGCACCCTCAGATAGAATCGACGCGAGGTTTGGCAGAGGCGCTATGTTAGCCATCTCATCAAGGAACATCGCCACCTTATTCGTCGAACCAGAGCGACCTAGGCTAAACGCCTCCTCACGTATACGATCTACAAGAGCCACCACTAAGGGTGCTACGACTTTTTGTACCGATGAGGGAGCAACGATAAATAAGGTATCTTTAGATCGCACAAAGCGATCAGGCTTGAAGGTAGAGTCCTCCCCAACATCTAAAGCGCCATCAAACCTATATAACGACAACGCTCCTGAAGTAGAAGAAAAAATAGCTGAGCGTTCCCTCTCCTCGGTCTGCTCGATACTTGCAAGTATTTGAAGGGCCCTGAAAGCACCTGATGCGCTTAGTATAGCCTTGGGTTCCTCAAGTGCCCTTACATCTATCCAGCCTACGACATCCGCTATTGGCGCCTCCGCTAAGTTAGCAGCCAGTAGCAGCGGGGCAAGTAGAGCCTTTGCTCTCTCCGACCAGTGTCGATCCGCTCCGCTTGATACACCTAAGGCAACGTCTACGCAGATATCTGCCGCCTTCACGGCACCGTCTAGTGAGGAAGCAGCCTCAATCGGAGACCAACTCGCACGTCTTACGCCTACTTTTAGGTCAGCTGTGTTAGACGGATCAAAAAGCCAAACGTTACCACGTTTAGATCTCTCTACAGTCGTAGCTTCAAGCACATCACCTTTCGTAGATGTAACAACTGCTGGTCCGTCAAAGTTCAATAAGTTTGGTATAACAAGCGACGACGTCTTACCTGACCTGGGCGGGCCAAGCACCAATAGATGAGACTCGGGTTCGGTAAATGAGGCTTTGGAGCCTTGATAGCCAAGAAAAAACATCAGACCATCCTCTTTGGGGCTAAAGATCAGCTAACCACCTGGGAGTCAAGGAACTCCGATATCTCATCTTTAGAGTAGCCGAGTCTCTCCAAAATCTCGTTGGTTCCACCTCGCAATGCCTCAAACGCCTCCTCTTCTTTTGGTATTTCACAGTCGACGAACCTAGGAGCTGGAGCGGGTTGTACTACTCCATGTAAAGAGATAAAGGAGTCTCTTTGTAGATTATGTGGGTGATGCGGTGCCTCTTCCAGGGTCAACACTGGAGTTACGCAAGCATCCTTATCAAAAAATATCTCAGCCCACTCGTCTCGATCTCTCTTTAGAAACGCGACTTCGAACGCACGCGCCATTGCACTCCAAGTCGAGGTGTCATACTGCGAAGCACATGCCGCATTATCAGTTAAAGATAGTGTCTCGACCAAAACACTGAAAAACTGCGGCTCCAAGGCGCCGACGCTTACGTATCGACCGTCTTTGCATCGATATGTACCATAAAATGGCGCTCCCCCATCTAGAAGATTCACACCTCGCTCGTCCTCCCACTGGGAGCGAGCTCTAAAGGAGTGAACCATAGTGGCGAGAAGCGATGACCCTTCGACCATCGATGCATCAACGACTCGGCCTCTACCTCCTCGTTGTACAGCATGTAGCGCTCCAAGCACACCCGTCACGAGCATCATTGCGCCGCCACCAAAGTCGCCAACATAGTTAATCGGCACTACAGGTTTACCATTTTTCTCCCCAACCGTAGATAGCACCCCAGAGATAGAAATATAGTTGATATCGTGGCCTGCTCTTAGAGAGAACGGACCGCTTTGCCCCCAGCCCGTCATCCTCCCATACACTAGAGCTGGATTCACATCCAAAGCCCATTTGGGGCCATATCCCAACCTCTCCATCACAAGGGGACGAAAGCCTTCAATCAGGATTTCCGACTCCTCGATTAATGCTGCCACCAACTCTTTTGCCTTAGGATGTTTTAGATCGATCTCCAGCGTCTCTTTTCCTCTTAAAAAAGGATCCGACTTAGTCGACTCCCAGCTCGCTTTATAGTTCCCCGAACTGTGTAGACGATCGAGCCTCACGACTTGGGCCCCCATATCCGCTAGCATCATTCCAGCGAAAGGACAGGGGCCAATGCCAACAAACTCGAGAACCTTTACCCCATCTAGAACCTTGTCCATGCCACCCCATTGCTTGGCTAAAGTTACAACCTTTAGCACCTCAACAAGAACTACCTCGAAGCTTTGGCGTTTTCTAGAAGTTCGTCTCGTATTTGAGGCCAATGCTCCGGGCGTACCTCATGCCCCATTCCTGGAACTATGACAAGCTTAGACCCATTAATCGCTTCATGCGTTGCTACTCCGCCAGATAAATCCACCACAGGATCAGCGTCTCCATGTATCACAACAGTAGGGATTTGTAGGGTTCTAAGTGCCTCTGTTCTATCTCCGCTTACAAAAACTGCCGCTAATTGACGTAGTATCCCCTCAATGTTAGGAGCACTAGATACCGCATTAGCTATTGACTCCTTTACCTGATTTAGGTTGTCCAACTCGGAGATGATCTCAACCACGCTCCTCGATTCATCCGAATCCAGACTCTCTTTTCTCCTCAGGTCAGGAGCTACTCCATTTAATATCGTAGCTACGACCTCAGTCGAGGGCTGGCCGACGTTTGCCGCGCCGGTTGTAGACATGATTGAACATAGAGTCCTAACAGAACCAGGAAACTCTATGCAAAACTGTTGTGCCACCATTGCACCCATGGAAGCTCCTACAATATGTGCGGCGCTTATATTCAGATGATCGAGTACAGCCTTTACATCTTTCGCCATATCAGAGATGGTGTATGGTGCTGCCTCTTTGTTTCCAAGGAACGCCAATACTACATCTACAGGGAGCTCGATCTTCGAAGAGGCTCCCGAGTCACGAGGATCCATTCTAATCACAAAGAACTCTTCACTGGTTATCTGTGATATTGCCTCCTCTGACCAGTCTTGCATCTCTCCCCCAAGGCCAGAAAGAAGCACCATGGCCTCCGCCCTTGGATTACCGAAGGTCTCATATGCAATTTGGATATCATCCACAGCACAAAACTCAACCAAGTAACACCTGCCTTCTACACTATCCAAGGTATCACCGTGGGCCGTTAATTGGTCATTCGGGGTCTTAGAGCACCCTTACCTATGACGGCTTAAACTCACTAGGATGAGGGGCTATTTGAAGGAGTAGGTCCTTTGCAGCTTGGAACTCAGAGGAAGTTATCATTCCCTGTTGATAAAGGGCTGTCAGTCGCTCAAGATCGTCTACAAAGTTACTGCCGACTTTTGGAGGCGGGGCAACTGGATTCTCCGAGGGCTTTTTCTTTGCAGGTTCCTTCGTCGATACCGTTGCAATTAATGATCTGATCGCCAATGGTTCAGGGATACAGTGAATCCTCTCTGGACCTTTGACGTTTGCCGAGGCTATCTCTATGTTTCCGTAGTGGAACATTCGGCCGAAGAGGCTCTGCTGACAGGAAACGTCGTTTATCTTATTGAGAGGAATCTCCCTAGTGCTACGCGAAAGAACTCCCTTTTCTAACACCACTCGCTTGGACGTAATGAGCATAAACTCGTCCTTCCAGTAGAGCCAGTGGTAGACGAAAAATCCAATTCCAAAAAGTAAGATCACGCCTGACACAAATTCGCGTGAGGTAAAACTAAGCGGCAATAGAAACATGACTATTAACGCGGCCAGAAACAGGGCAGCTAGAACGAGAGCAGGCCTAATCAGCTTAACCCACTTAAGCCTGACGATCTCTACAAGATCTTCATCCTCTTGTAGCGTCTGGCGCAAAAGGGCTAGCGATCTTCGGCTGCCCTCTATCTCTGAGTCCATATCTTCAGGCTATCTGAATGCTATGCCAACTTCGACGCCACAGAAGAAGCCGACCTAAGAACGGTCCCATCAGCCCCAGTCGTTGTCGCATATCCCGTAGGCGTACGCTTGGCCTCTTCGATGTAGAGCTTTAGCTGGTCTGAAAAAGATACTTTAGGTGAGATCCAAAGGTAATGAGAGAGTGAACCCGGAATAGTGTTCACCTCATTTAAATACAACTCGCCGTCGTCGGAAGCTAAAAAGTCAACTCGATATACACCTCTAACTCCAATAACATCTGAAATCTTATGCACCACCTCATGGACTCGTTTCACAATATCTTCAGAGACTTGGGCAGGAAGCTCTCTAGGTGCAGTTGCCATACCTTCACCAGCAATGTACTTGTCCTTGTAACTTAGGATCTCTCCCTTTGAACCCTTTTTACGAGGCTTTTCAAGAGGAGACACGGTCAACTCTGGATAGGAACGAACCGCGAGCTGTAGATCAAACAGGTCAGGGCGATAGGGTTCGATGACGGCACCAAAACGAAGATGTACGTTGGATGTAAGTCGCATCTTTGCGGTCGCCAGATCCTCGACCACATCAATCCCTAACGATGAGCCACCATAACGAGGCTTCACGATATAGGGACCATGAAAGGCCAGAGATTCAGTATAGGCATCCAAATGCACCCTATCGAGAACCGTGACGCCAAGGTCTCCGACGACACCTGCAAAGGCTAACTTGTCCATACCTAAAGCTGCAGCTCTGGCAGTAGGACCTGTGTATGAGATACCCGCAAGATCAAAAGCCCCCTGCAACGACCCATCTTCACCTGCACCACCGTGGCAGCAGTTCACAACGACATCTACGTCGAGTCGCTTGGACTTAGATAAAAGTCCACTCGCTCCACTGTAAAATCCCCCTTCAGAGCCAAGGCGCAGTGAGATCTGAGAGGACTTCAATGGCAGTCCGTCCGAGAAGTCCTTCGCTTCCACGTTTGCATCGACTAGGTAAAACTCCCCCTGTTTATTCCAGTAGATCGGTCGAACTGATATACCACCCCCACTTAGCGCCCGCACAGCTTGAAGTCCAGTCAGGATTGAGATGTCGTGCTCTGGTGAACGACCACCGAATACCACCCCGATAGCTGTCATATGAAAACCTCATCCTATAGTAAGAAACCTTTGAGACTCATACTAAGAGTCCGCACACATAGGCAATGCAGTTTCCAAAGGTTGCAAGTTCCTGATAGAAAGAGTGCGTACACTCGGTTTAAATCTCTCCTCCGCACAGATGCAGGTACAACAGAATACGAACGTTTGCGAAGGTAACCTTACCAGGTGCGGAGCTATCAAAAAAGCTCTGTTTAGCTAGGTAGATTTCCTTTGCACACTATATGATAAGTGAATTGGATGGTCGAGAGCCCAAGGTTGGCAAGTAGATCCCCAAAAACAAAGGCAGATATCCCTCAGGTATAGCAACTGCGAAGACGCCTAAACACCGACTCCGTTCCTCCCAAGTGACTTTAGTGCACATTGCACTCTTGCACCTCTTGGGGGGGGTTCTTCTCTATCACAGATAATATGCCAAATAGGGATAGATTTGTTCTTGGCTAACGAAGTGTTGCCAATGCACGAGCACTGGAGTTA
>JAKBGL010000035.1 GCA_021833085.1 Actinomycetes bacterium
CAAGGAATCCGATAGTGCTTCGGAAACTTCATCTAAGTGGTGTTTTTCGATCGTCAATGGTGGCGAGAAAGCGATCGAGGTAGACAGAGTCCTCGTTATTACTCCCCTCGAACGCATCTCATCTTGAAGGAGTCCGACGCCTAGCGGTTGAGCTTCCAAGAAGGCAGGGGAGAGCTCTACAGCGCCTAGAAGTCCAACCCCGCCTCTTACCTCAGAGACCACTTCGGAGCTCTCAGCAACCTGGAGGGCTTGAAGTAGTTCTCCTTCAAGCTGCGCACCTCGCTCTATCAGCCCCTCTCGTTCCAAGATGGATATGTTTGCTATACCCGCGGCGCAACAGGTTGGGTGACCAGCGTAAGTTGGTCCGTGTCGAAACACGTTTCCAGATTTTTCCCAAAACGGTGAGGCCACCTTTGGGGAAACAACGACCCCTCCTAGGGGAAGGTATCCGCTTGTAACACCTTTCGCGAAGGTGATCATGTCGGGCTTTACGCCAAATCTCTCTGGCGAGAACCATCCACCTAGGCGTCCAAATCCACATATCACCGCATCAACTATTAGTAAAACATCGTGGCGAGCGCAGATCTGGGAGACTGCTTCAATATAGCCAGCTTGAGGAGGGTAGACGCCACCGGCTCCTATCACTGGCTCGACAATAAACGCGGCTACGTTCTCCGCTCCTAGACGTACGATGGTAGCTTCGAGAGCCTCGGCATCGTGGGTGGGAACCTCTTCCGTTTCCCTTACCATGGGGCCAAAACCTGCTGTATTTGCGGGAATTCCTGCTAGAGAGGTTCCAAGTCCGTTTGTACCATGGTATGAGTGATGCCTATGGATAATGTAGAGTTTTTTTGGTTTTCCGAGAACGGAAAAGTATCTTCGAGCTAACTTGGTAGCGGTTTCGACCGCCTCTCCGCCACCGCCCACGAAGAATATCTTCGAACCTATCTCTGGTGCCCTTTCAGACAGCATCTCGGCAAGTCTCTCCGCCGGCTCGTTGCTGAAGTCGCCAAAGGTAGAGTAGGCTGGCAACTTACCCGCTTGCTTGGAGGCTGCATCTACAATCTCTTTGCGCCCATGCCCTACGTTCATATACCAAAGACTCGCAGTTGCGTCTAGATATCGCTTGCCGTCTTTGTCCCAAAGATAGACATCTTCGCTTTTTTCGATCATAAAGGGTTTCTTGCTAACTTTGGACATGTCGGCAAAGGGATGCCAAAACGCGCTCGTCATGACTAGGAAGCCTTTCACTCTTGATTTCTTTAAAGGAGATCCTAACACTTAGAAAGCTGTGAGTGTGAATGAAACGACGATTGCTGTCTTGGTGGGATGAGAGTGGATTTCACGGGTGTAACAGCACTCTGATTGGTTAGTTGGTCCCTGAGCGAGGAGCAAAATCGTGATCCAACGAGGCAGCTATGTAGCAGTTGGTCACGCTGCATTAGGAACTAAAGGCAACGTTATCAAGCAAAGACCGGTACAGATGACATCGTCGTTTGGTGTGTAAGAAGGGACGAGATTGAGTCGGTCTCCTTGGATAGTATTCGCGCTTAGTTAGAAACCGATCTGTCCAAGCAGATGGTGCACAGTGGTATTTGAAGTCATTAATTGTGCCTTTGTCGGGAGATCAAAGGTGGTTTTAGTTCCTGGGTTCTATCATGCGTCGTGATCGGATTCTATATTTCGCCCTATCTGGCAACTCTTGCGGAACCCGCTAACGCTTTTTGGTATCTCTGGGAACTTGCTGAGAAAGTCGAACTTATCTGAACGGAAGATGTGATCTTTCGTTTAAAAGTAGTTCCGCTCAGGACGCAATAGATAAGGAGACATGAATGTCGAAGACCCGTGGGCGAGTTACGCCTCAAAGACGTGTTAGGTTCAAATTAAAACGTTGGATGTTTGCTACTGGTTCCGTAAGTGTACTTGCCCTTAGTGGTGCAGCTATACCACTGAGCAGTGCCTCAGCTCAAATGGACCCAGTCGGTCAACTTGGAAAGTTCCAGGATCATATTGTAGCCCCATCGAATAACCCAATGAACGGAGATACCAACCCTTATGGAATGGCCATAGTGCCTCTTACTATGGGCAACCTTGTAAAGGGCAACTTACTTGTAGCGGAGTTCAATAACGCTTCAAACACGTCGGGCGCCGGTACTTCAATCGTGCAAGTCAACCCTACGACAGGTGTTGTAACGCAGTTTGCTTCTGCGGCAACTATCAACGACGTTGGACTTACTGGACCGGTAGATATAGCTATCAATCCGAAGAACGACTTTGTCTGGGTTGCGGCGTTTGGTGCAGCCACGAATGGCTCGCAGAGCGGTTATGTCGTAATAAACTCCGCTGGATCTTTAGTCGTAGATGAGAACAATCAGACAGTTGCCTCCAACCCTACGCTTATGGGTAACATGAACCCCTTTGCTGGCGTTTGGGGTGCGGCAGTGGGTGTTGACTACCATACGAAGACGACCTCGTTCTACTGGTCGAACATAGCTGGGACCTCTTCGATGGCCGGACCCGGCGAGATCTGGAGAACAAACCCAAGTGGTCCAAACCTCTATCAAAACTCTACTTTCACTCCTATAGTCGTTGGCCTACCAGCTAGTGCTCAGGCACTGACCGGTCCCAAAGGCATGGTATACGACGAGAGAACTGGGACTTTGTTCTTCACTGACTCGCAGAACAACGCAGTCTATGCAGTTAAAAACGCTGCGACCGCAATGGGCCCGGTTTCGCCGAAACTTGTCTACCAAGGTGGGCCTTTAAGCACTCCTCAAGATATTGCTCTCGACCCTAGAACGGGCCATCTATACGTTGTGAACGGTGCAAGTGGTCCAGGAACTGCTAATGCATTGGTTGAACTTACTCAGTCGGGGCAGATTTTAGGTGTTAGGGATCTAGCTCCTAACGAAGCACCAGGAGGACTCTTCGGCGTAGCGATATCTCCGAAGACCTTTGGCGGGCTACCCGTTATATACTACGACAACGCGAATGACTCAAACGTTCATGTGCTCATGAAGTAGCTACCGAGGGTTACGTTGACTGGCACTACTTTGAAGCACGGGTTTACGTCTTCAACTGTGGCGCGACATCAAATCCACAGCTTTAGCTGTTATAAGGGTTGCGAGAAGAGTGTCTCTTTTTGCAACCCTATGTTCTCGCTGAGATCCGGTAGCGGTGGGAAAAACGAGCTTGATCACCGACAGCGACCTTGCACTATAAAAGGGTGGTGCAATTGAGAAGTCCTTCATACCAATGTTTCGGAGACATCTGTTGACAATGTCGCGTATGTTATTAGTTATGGACGGCGAAGACGGGTCTTTCAATGAGTTGGAGCGATTCCATCGCGCAAGTATTCAAAGTTATGTGCTTAAGCGTACTGGGAACCTCTATCTAACAGAGGAGATTGTACAAGAGACGTTTACTAGAGCATGGAATTCACGAGAGACACTTAAACGTCACGAGAATCCTAAAGCATGGTTGTTGACCGTGGCAAAGAACCTTATCGTTGATCACTATCGCGATAGTTCTAGGTTTACGTCTAAGGGCTCTGAGCTTCGACTTCTTTCGCAGCCTCAGGTGGGAGACTCAACCTCAAACTTTGAAAGCGCAGAGAGCTTGAAAGACCTTCTTAAACTTCTTTCAGAAGATCACCGAAATGTGCTTATGTGCTGTGTGATAGAAGGATATAGTACGCATGAGGCGTCCGAGATCCTGAAGATTCCTGCGGGGACGGTAAAATCAAGATTGTTCTATGCTCTCAAGGACCTTCGGGTAAAGCTCTCGGAGAAGGAGAAGTCCATTGAACATGAGTGAACCATGTGAATTTAGCTTCGAGTTGGCTCCTTTCATCTTGGGAGAGCTTCAAGAAGAAGATGCTCGCTCAGTTCGTGAACATATTGTGGGCTGTGATGTGTGCAGTCACGACCTTGAAGAGTTCTGTGAGACGATCTCTTTGCTAGAAAGCGGTTCACCTAATCGCCGTCAAGACGTTTCGCTTGCAACGGTTAGATCAACCAAGACGCGAGCGCGTACCGAAGACCTATTGTTGGATAGGCGAAAGTCAACGCGCTGGCTCGTGGGTTCTTTGGTGGCTGCCGTTGCAGCCTTACTAGGCTTTGTTGGTGGCAATACCTACTCAAACTTGAGTTCTAATAGTATGGACTTGCTGCGAGGAAGCCAGAACGTTGGATATTCAACTGTAGTGTTTCAGTCAAAGAGTTGGGGCACTGAGATGCGTTTCACGCTAAGTAAAATTCCAAAGGTTGCAGAGATCGGTGCCTGGGTAAAGCTCGAAGATGGAACCCGATCCACGGTCTGCTGGTGGCCTCTAGCGCCTCATGAAACCTCTGGTACGTTCGTCGCGTCGACGCCACTTAGTTACGCTCAGATTAAATCGATCGGTATTATTACCAAGAATAGTCACTCGCTATGGTGGCTTCCTATAAGGAGCACACCAAAACAGTGACGTGTAAAGCGTTTGATGGGCCTGGAGAGAGATTGGGCTACTTTTTGAATAGCTATCTTGGTAAATCGAGAGCACCAACTCGTCAGTGAAGGTCTGGTTGCGTGACACCCGTATTGGTCGGATAGCGACACTTGGGTGGTGTATGGGGGTATACGCGAAGATAGTTTGGACGCAAGATATTTCGCTCATATAAGTCATAGGTATTCGACGTTTCTCACGCAACCGAGTGTCCAGGAGATTTCGGAGAATTTGGTTTGTTTAGATCGAGTGTCGCGACCTGGTGACGCGTCAATGAACAGGCGTCATGTAAGCGGCTACAGCTTCTTTCCCCTTAAGGGAAAGAAGGGGTAACGCCGATCAAATTGGTTCTACATGAACTTTCAAGGTTTTACCCAGGAATACTAGGTACTTTGGAAGTGTACTAAAGTGCCGTTCGGATCCGTTGTTGTTAAAAGGCTGGGAGCAATAGTTGAGTTCTGCTGTATTTTCCCCCTCTACCTCTGTGGGTAGTAGGAGATCGCAAAGAGGTAGAGTAACGTCGTCCGTAGGGAAAAAGCCCTCTACATTTGGTTTCTATCTCGCCCTCGCCATATTGGGCGTTGGTTCGGGAATCGTCCTTGGTCTGCCCCTGGTGGATGGAACCTTAACAGAGTTGAAAGGCAAAGGAGGAGTTGCAATCTTTCTGGGCTCCGTTACGGGCCTATTGGGTACTTATTTAGCACTTGTTATGGTGATACTGGCGAGCAGGACGCCAATCTTGGAACGAGTTCTGGGTCAGGTCGGTGCGATCAAGTGGCATCGATCGCTTGCGCCTTGGCCCATAGTGCTCATTAGTGCGCATGCAGTCCTGTTGACGTTCGGGTATGCGGAAGCGGCTAACTCTGGCGTTGTGAAGTATTTGGGCGTTCTATTCAATACCTTTCCTCATCTTGTGACCGCTACGATAGCCCTTGGAATTATGGTTGTAATCGGTCTGATATCGATAAAACCAATAAGAGCAAGCATTCCGAGGGAATATTGGTGGTTGGTGCATCTTCTCATGTATGCGGCCCTAATACTCGCCTTTGCGCATGAGGTAGTGCTAGGACCCTCCTTTGTTGGTCATCCACTTGCACAAGAGTCTTGGATAGTCGCTTGGATAGTCGCTGGGATCCTCGTAGCCTTTAATAGAGTCTTGATCCCTAGCTATCGATCCTTTAAACACAAGTTGAAAGTTGTTGAGGTCCAAAGGGAGGGACCCGAGGTCGTCTCTATCATTATGGAAGGCCAAAGGCTAGATAAACTGAAGATCTCGGGTGGTCAGTTTATGGAGTGGAGATTTTTGACAAAAGGTAGGTGGTGGCAGGCTCATCCATTTACGGTTTCGGCCAAACCACGGGATCCATACATTCGGATCACCGTGAAGGCGATCGGAGACTTTTCATCAGACCTATCCAAAGTTCCTGTTGGAACGAAGGTATTTTTTGAAGGTCCTTATGGTTCTTTTACTACTTACTCCGCGAAAGTTTCAGATAGGAAGACCGCAATCTTTGCAGGTGGTGTCGGTGTCACCGCGGCGCGTTCTCTAATAGAGGATCTTCCGTCTAAGTCGGCTCCGGTTGTGGTCTATAGAGTCTCATCTGAAGAAGACTTAGTCCTTCTAGATGAGCTAAAGGAGCTTATCAAGCATAAAAAGGGGTCACTTCACACTTTCGTGGGTTCTCGTGAAGAGGTTCCAATGAATGATCTTTTGAAGGTTGTGGATGACTTGCGGGATCGAGAGATATTTATAAGTGGGTCAGAGGGTTTCGTTGAAGAGCTCCAAAGGTCTCTTCTTCGTGCTGGAGTCTCATATAGCGCGTTACATGAAGAAGCGTATAGCTTGTGATGGAGGTTGTTGATTGAAGAAGCTCTTTACGGTAGTTGCAGCAGCGATTGGAGGGTTCTTTGGAGTGACACTGCTCCATGGAGCCAGCCCCACTTCATTGAGTTCAAGCTCCGCGTTGGCCAATGGGAAACAAGGTGGCTCGACGACTGTGAAAACCGGTTCGGTCTCACCAAAAAAGTCCACAACGACCACTGCTTCGGCGAATGTCCCTGCTGTAAACGGATCTGCCGTTGGAAAGACCATTAATTATGGGTATGGTCAGATCTCTGTAAAGGTGAAAGTCGCAAATAATAAGATCGTTGACGTTGGAGTGAACTCTATTAAGACCTTAGATGCTTACTCTACTCAGATTGAGCAACAGGTGGTTCCAACACTTCGGTCCGAGGTGTTCAAAGCTAACGGAACTCACATTCTTCTTATCACTGGTGCAACCTATACCAGCGAGGCGTACGCCATGTCTTTGCAAGACGCTTTAAACCAACTTCACTTCAAATGATCGTTCGCCCAGTAAAGGCTATGGGTACTGTATTTAACTTCTTCGTGGATGCAACGGACGCGCCTGAAGAGATTTTGCAAAATGCGATAGATCAAGGTGTAAAGAGGATAAGCGAAGCAGAGGAGCGCTTTAGTACGTGGATCCGAGAGTCGGAACTATCTAGGTTTCGACGAGGCGAGGTGCAAGAGCCTTCTGATGACTTTGAAGAGGTTATGTTACTTAGCTACCGGGCTTTAGAGGTCACCGGAGGTTACTTCGATCCATGGACCTTACCCGGAGGGTACGATCCGACGGGTTTGGTAAAGGGTTGGGCTATTGAGAAGGCGCTTGAGCTTCTAGCGAACCTTGGCGTTGAAGTTGGAGGAATCAATGGTGGCGGTGACGTAGCCTTGCTTCCTGGCTGGAAACAGGAGGTTGGAGTCCAACATCCACGTAACCGCGAAGCTCTATGTGGAGTTTTAGAGGTAGAGTCCGCCGTGGCCACCTCTGGCATCTATGAGCGAGGCGTGCATATAAATAATCCACTCGGCGAAAAGATAGCAGCTGTATCTGCAACTGTTGTCGGTGAGGAACTCTGGCTCTGTGACGTCTTTGCGACTGCATTGGTCGCAGGGGGGGAAGAGGTATTGTTTTTGTTGGAAAGATACCCAGGCTACGAAGGATTCTTTATCGATCAAGATGACGCCTTGTTTAAAACCTCAGGGCTTACTCTTTTAAATCTATCTACTCAATAGCCCCTCTCCTTAGTGCTAAGAACAGTTCAACGCTATCATGGAAATCTCGCAAGGAGATACCTAGCTCTGATTCGACTTTTTGAACCCGATATCGTAAGGAATTGGGGTGGATGTTGAGGTCTTTAGCTGCGGAGTTGATGTCTAGATTGTGCTCTAGCAGTACTCTCATAGTATTAATGAGACTTGGCTGGTTCAATATGGGCTTGACAAGTCGCAGACGTCTCTGCCTTAGCGCATCTTTTGGGACGTAAGACTCGATGTACTCCATAAGAGAAAGCTCTTGGAAGGTGCGTATCAGAGTTCCATGTAGACCCGTAGTTGAATAGCTCTCTCTTAAGAGAGAGAGACAGTACTCTGCCTCTCTCGTCATCTGCGCAATATGCTTCAGTCCAGCGAAAGGTTCAGAGATACCAATTAAATAGCCGTTCGTTTCGGATAGTTTGTCGACGAATCTTTCAAACTCCGCCAGCTCCTCTTGTACGTATAAAGATACGCCCTTATGAAGCAGATCAAGAAGGTAGGGCGACTTTAGCGGAGAGACGACCTTAGCAGCGAGTTGGTTTAGTTCAGCAACTGTCAAGGTTCCTCGGAGAGGGAGCTGCTCTGGTTCGATGTAAAGAACCCAGCCGAGGGATTCAGTCTCGATACCGAGAGAAAGCAGACTTTCGATAGTTTGTCGACGTAGCGCCGAATGTGACTCCGTTAGATTTTGGTTTTGCTGAGTAGAAAGAGCGGTCAACTCCCGCATGAGGGAGCGCCTCTTGGTATCAGTTGTTCTTAGTGAACTCTGCTGCTGCTGCAAGGTGGCGGCCACTAGATGTGCGGTTGATCTGAGGAGGGGCAGTCTTAGATGTGCGGATGACCCCGACTTTCCAGAGTCAAGCGTGACAAGCCAACCCAGTATGACGCGTCGATTTCCCACGGAAATAGCCGTTCCGGCGAGATCGGAAGTGGTAAAGTCGACGACTGCTGAGACGTATTCGGCCGCTCCTATTTCATCGTTGACTTTTTCAATATCGACCTCATCGGTTGGATCAGGCGTCCACGGTCTAAAGTGATGTCCAACCTTATCTTTGCGTTGCGATGAAGAAATACTCTCTAGGTGTGGTAATTCTACTTGCAACTGTCGCCTTACCGCTTCTGCTACATCTTTGTGCTGGCTAGTGTCGGTATGTCTTTGGTCAAACGCGATAACGTCGTAGTGTGAGTTTAGGATTATTACCTCTACCTGTAGAAGCTGCGACATGCGATTACATATTGAACTCAATGGGGCAGGTTCAGAGAGTGAAGATAGTAGGTAGTCCTGCATTGAGACGAAACGTAATAAGGTGTTGAGATGCGGACTAGCCAGAGATTGGTTTACGAAGGCTATTACCTCGGCAAAACCCGTTGTGTAAGGGACTGTAAAGATGGGGAACTCCAGAGCGATCGCCTCTTCTATAAGGGCTTTAGGAGTACTGTTGAAGTTGACACCGAGTCCAAAACCAAGTGCGGTAATTCCGTTGGCTTTAAGTTCTTGAATAAGCTCTCTTTGCGCCTGTGGGCGTGACTTTAGTCGGAGTCCAGTTGTGAGAGCAAGCCAGTTGCTTGAGATCCACCGTGATGGATTAGCGACCTCTATAGCATGTGCACCGCTTACGGGTCGCTTGAGATCGGAGGCGGTACCCACTACGAGACGAAGGCCGAGATAGGTCTGTCCCAAGACATCACCAAGAGCGATCTGAGAGGGTGGTTCTTGAATATATGTCATCTTTGTATTGTCTCGCGTCCTCTCGCCTAGCTTCGAATTGTTAAGTTATACATATTTACTTTCGTGTTTTTGTACCAATATACTTTAGCAGGGACTTTACAATCAGGTAAAAAGTATTTGAAAAATTCCTATCAAAACGACCGATTAACTCTCTCCCCCAACTAGTTTTATAACTCCCATTTGGTGGGTGGTACCTATCGAAGAAGTACCAGTAGCTCCTTGAAAACGGAATAGGGACAGACATGTAAG
>JAKBGL010000036.1 GCA_021833085.1 Actinomycetes bacterium
TATACTTGAGGCATCTGCATCGCATCTACGGGAGCTGCGTTATCGTTCTCAGGTAGTCTTAGACGATAACGCACTAGTGGATAAGGCAGCAGCCCGTCGGGCAGGTTTGGGATGGATTGGGAAGAACTCTCTCTTGCTGGTTCCTAAGGTAGGCTCGAACGTGGTGTTGGGCTCCATCGTGACGAGTGCTGAACTAAAGGTGTCTGCGACTCCGGTTAGCTCCAGATGCGGTAGCTGTCATAGGTGCCAGCAAGCCTGTCCTACAGGAGCCTTAGATGAAGCTGGCGTATTGGAGGTTTCCAAGTGCATCTCTTGGCTTCTCCAACGTGAAGGTCCTTTCCCATTAGAACTTAGAGAGTCGGTTGGGCAGAGAATATACGGCTGTGATGAGTGCCAAGTCGTCTGCCCGATAGGTTCAAAGACTGTAGACAGCGCATGTGATGCCTTGCGTCCAATGGATGTGAAGGCAGCGATCTCGCCCGTCACTATCTTGTCTCTAGGCGACGACGAACTACTTCAAACCTATGGACGACTCTACATCCCAAGGCGAGCGCCAAACCATCTACGAAGAAACGCCCTTTTAGCTCTGGGTAACAAAGACATGCTCAACGTTGAAGAGTTCGAGCTTCTAAGTAGATATAGATCCAGCGACGACCCAATACTAGTGGAGCAGGCTACTTGGTCGTTGTCGAAGCACGGATTCAAAGCCCCATACGCTTCGACCTCTTTAGGGGCGCCAACGAGACTTGTGTAAAGCGAACTTTGATCGGGATAGACGCGGATAACTCGATGTGGAGACCTTGTGGGTTAGACTCCCCGTGGTGAAGACGAGACACATTCTCCTAACCAATGACTTTCCACCAAAGCGGGGAGGTATCCAGAACTATCACTACGAGCTCTGGAGTCGTCTAGATCCAGAGTCCTTCTCAGTGATCTGTCCATTTAGTGCTGATCGAGATAGAGATCGAGACTTTGATGAGAAGGCTAAGTTCAAGGTAACCAGAGTCAAGGGCCCCCTCCTGCCTACCGCTTCCCTTAGGCAACTGGTTGAACGTGAGATTGCGGAGATGGATGCTGCATTTGTGGTAATAGAGCCAGCACTGCCGCTGGGCCTAATCGGAGGTCGTTTGAGTCTACCTTACGTTGTGGTAGCCTTTGGAGCGGAGTTTGTTATCCCTGCTGGAGTTCCGTTGCTTCGTAACCAACTCGCAAAGACGATAGATGGTGCGGCTCTGATAGTGGCCGGCGGAGGGTATCCGGCGTCAGAGGTCATCTCATTTATGGCTACCTTTGGTAAGGACGTAAAAGATAAGGTTGCTGTTGTGAGGCCAGGCGTCGATCTCTCGTACTTCCGACCACCTGATCCAGCTGAGCGAGCTGAGGCTAGAGAGTACTTTGGTATTCAGAGCGAGGAAAAGGTGGTTGTCTTCGTCTCGCGACTTGTGCCGCGAAAGGGTGCGGACACGGTTCTAAAGGCGGTATCACTGATCGAGGCTAAGGAGCGACCTCGTGTGTTTTTGGGAGGTGCTGGCCGAGAGGCAAGACGGCTTCAATCGCTGTCTCGAAGTCACTCGGTGGATGCGACCTTTTTAGGGGGCCTTTCCAAAGGTGAGTTGCGCAAGCTCTACTGGGCCGGAGACGTCTTCGCTATGGCCACTCGATCGCGATGGATGGGACTAGAACAGGAAGGGTTTGGTATTGTATTTTTGGAGGCAGCAGCGACCGGTTTACCTGTCGTTGTAGGGAGAAGCGGCGGGTCGTACGAGACGTTGCTGACTGGGCGCTCTGGATTTTTGGTAGACCCTCCCAACAGTCCAGCACTCGTAAAAACTGCGATAGAGTCTATTTTGGGTGATGAAAAGCTAAAAAGATCATTTGGATCTGTAGGAAGAGCTTTTGTGAGCGAACGATTTGACTACGATCTGTTATCAGAGGAGCTGAAGAACGCTCTTGATAGTGTACTTATTGGTTGACGTTGGACCATACTATTTATGTGGAGTGTCCACGAGGAATTTAGCTAGGAGTAGATGTGGAGATAGCCTCTGAGACGATAGTTGTAAAGGCATCACCTAGTGAGTGCTTTTCAGTAGTGACGGAGTTTGAATCTTACCCGCTGTGGGCTTCAGATATAAAAGCGGTCGAGGTGAACTCCAACGATGAGTTCGGGAGAGCTGCAGAGGTAACCTACCGAGCTGTAGCTTTTGGTCGCAGCGCCTCATATACACTGAAGTACGACTACTCTAAGGCGCCGTACGAGCTGAGTTGGATTCTCATTCGTGGTGACATCGTATCTAAGCTCGATGGCTCGTACCAGTTGAGCGCATCGGAAGAGAACTTCACCCAGGTAACGTACCAGCTTAGTGCTGAGCTCATTGTACCTTTCCCGGGGTTTGTAATGCGTCGAGCCGAGTCAAAGATCATTCACGCGGCTTTGGAGGATCTCAAGCAACGCGTCGAGTCCAATATCTCGGCGAAGTAGAGGTAAGTTTCAAAAGAAAAAGTTCTTTGACAAGCGGAGTGGATTTCTGGGTTGGCTTGGATATAGGCGGTACTAAACTATCCGCCTCGCTAGTGTTTAGAGACGGTGAGCCTTTAAACCTTGGATACGTGAACCTCTCTTCTCTATCTGATTTGAGAGAGAAGGCGTCCGAGCTTCTCTGTGGATACAGCCTTGAAGATGCACGAGGTATTGGGGTGGGAGTTGCGGGATGGGTGAGCAACACTTCAAGCTCTGTGTTATTTTCCCCTCATCGTCCAGAACTTGTAGATATCCAGGTAGCAGATCTCTTGAGTAATGGATCCCTAACTTGTATCGTTGTAGAAAATGACGCTAACTGTGCGGCGCTTGCCGAAGCAGATAGTTCATTAGGTCTCTTTAGCGTAACGATTAACTTTGGGACTGGAATAGGGATGTCTGCTCTCTATGAAGGACGCTTGTTCAAGGGTGCAGATGGTCTCTTTGGAGAGCTTGGGCATTGTTACGTAGGTGGTTCAAGTCTGTGTGAGTGTGGGGCAACTGGTTGTCTTGAGGCGGAGTTGAGGTCATGTTTTATAAGCGAGAGCGATGACGTTGAGACTGCAACGAGGAAAAAGAGCCGCTATATTGAGCTTGCCGCTCGTGGTGTAGGTTGGGTAGTACGGATTCTCAACCCTGCTGAGGTGGTTGTCGGTGGGGGAGTACCCCTTGGATGGAGTAACTTCTTGGAGGAACTTTCGCTCGAGGTGTCACGGTACATTCCGTCAAGCCAACGTTTTGTTCTTCCTGTATTTAGGAACGCTACCTATAAGGAGTACTCTGGTTCAGTTGGGGCGGCGCTCTTAGCGCGCAGCATTTTTGATTAGCAAAGACAAGGGATTGAGAGACATGTACCATAGGTATGTGCAGTTTCGAAGAATCGACTCAACTCCTCCTTACGTGTTTTCGGTGGTGGACTCAAAAAAGAGGGAAGCTCGAAAAGCCGGAAGAGACGTAGTGGATCTTGGCTTTGGTAACCCTGATATTCCTTCTCCTAATGTTGCTGTAGACAAGTTGGCAGAGGCGGCGCGAAATCCTAGAAATCACCGATACTCGGTTTCAAAGGGTATTCCTAACCTCAGGGCAGCGATCGCTGAGAGATACAAGCTCATGTATAACGTCGATCTTGATCCTGAAACAGAGGTAGTTGCAACTATCGGTGCAAAGGAAGGCTTGACCCATCTAATGTGGGTGCTAGTAGGACCAGGAGACGTGGCTCTCGTCCCCTCACCAAGTTACCCGATTCATATCTGGGCACCTCTTTTCGCCGGAGCGGAGGTGATCCAAGTACCGCTCGGCGTATCTGAGGCTAGAGACTCTCTTCCGGAAGAGGAGTTTTTCCAACGCCTGGTCCAAAGTTTTGAGGCTAGTTGGCCGCGCCCGAGAGTAATAATTGTGTCGTTCCCTCATAATCCAACCACGACATGTGTAGATCTTGCATGGATGACTCGACTGGTCAGCTTCGCTAGAGACCGGGATGTGGTTTTGGTGCACGACTTTGCATACTCTGATACCTACTTCGACGGAGTCAAGCCTCCGTCTATCTTAGAGGTTCCTGGTGCTAAAGAGGTGGCGGTTGAGCTTTATACTCTGACGAAGTCTTTCTCAATGGCGGGTTGGCGGATGGGTTTTATGGTAGGAAATCCAGAAGTCTGCCAAGCGCTAGCGAAGATGAAGAGCTACCTTGACTACGGTACCTTTCAGCCGATACAGATCGCCGCAACTGTGGCGCTGCGTGAAGCACAGGACTATCCCTTGGAGGTGACCGAAATCTATCGCCAACGTCGAGATGTCCTATGCGATGGTCTAGCGCGACTTGGCTGGGAGGTAGAGCGACCTAAGGGCACTATGTTCGTGTGGGTTCCCATTCCCGATAGGTATCGTAGAGTGGGATCTCTAGAGTTTGCGAGTCGTATGATCGACGAAGCCGAGGTAGCGGTCTCTCCAGGCGTAGGATTTGGACCCGGGGGAGATGGGTACGTAAGGTTTGCCTTGATCGAAAATGAACAGCGAATAGCGCAGGCTGTGCGAAATCTAAAGAGAATCGAACTCTAGTCGAGTAGGCGTGTCTACCAGAACGAATTGGTAGTACCTTCTGTAGGAATCTGTGCGAAAGCCATAGAGTTTTACAGTTTAGTTAAACACGAGGTCCAACAGCTATCGAAAGAGTTCGCCTGGTTGTGTGCCTAAAGTTGTGCAAATAGGGCCACAGAGTCTTTGGAACTGTGTCTGTCTTAGGTTGCGTGATTAACTGGCTTTTGCCAGTAGGATTACCAAGCTATAACTTGGCGAGTTCTTGCTAGTTTCAAGGAGTATCAGATAGCAAGCGATCACCGGTGTTGCGTGACATCGTAGGGTTTTCGCGGGAGGTTGGTGTTGTGACCCTTGGAACTCGCGTAGATCTAAGGGTGAGTCCTAGCTGACCTATACCTTTAAAGTCGATTCGTTACTTGCCAATCTGACCTATGAGAACTCCCAGGATGGCGACTTGTATGGTATTGTAGTTAAAACTTTGGTTTGAACTACATCGATTACGTGTTGTTCTGGTCGATGCACAGCTTACAAAAATTTATAAGGTTTCTATCGGTACCTGAGTTAACTTCTCCAGAACTTTACTATCTTTTGCCCAGCGTACCGCTTCATCTCGAGTGTGTGAATTGGTTTTTCTAAGAATTGATGCACCGTGAGCTCGTGCAGTACCTTCAGATACCTGAAGCTCCTTTGCAATAGTGGTGTATGACTTTCCTTGAGCCATGAGACTCATGACTTCGAGTTCCCGCCTAGTTAGAAGTGACGTGTTAGAGTTGTGTTTATGGACTTTACTAGCAAAAATCTCTGCTAGTTCTTCGCTTCCATCCGGCTTAGTCATGGCCCGAGAGACCCTCTCGGAAAACGAGACGTCGTTTACCCCGTCGCTAGTTTCGCTATTCGAAAGCTTTAGACAAGCCGCCACTATTAAGTTGGTCATCTCGATGTGAAGATCGGACTTCGCGAGACGTAACTCCTCTTTCCCTTCAAGCGTTGCTCGCAAGTAGACGCCTAAACCAAAGGATGCGACTAGCAGTAGGCTCATAAAAATAAGCCAGACTGGGTGGGAGAGAAAGTGTCCCGTGGCGGCTAGAGCGACTACTCTTGCGGCCATAAGAAAACCTCCTATATAAAGAGCGGTTCTCGCTTTTTGTGTGCTGCAACATACACATATCTCTACGAGAGGAACGAGATATAGGAGTAGAGCAGGTACCGCGGGATTAGCTACATAGCATGCGAAAAAACCAACGGCATACACGAGGTCGCGCACTATTGCAGCAGTTGGACTAGTAACTGAGAGACGCCTACATAAGAAGCAATCAAACAACGCTAAGAGTCCCAGGACTACTGCGAAACGATAGGTTGGCGGCGATACGATAACGGCCATGACGCATAAAGGTATCGTTGCAACACGGATGGTCTTTAGGCGCGATAAAGCAGTCGGTGCGACACTCCACATATTTTGTCCCCCCAAAGTTAGTTTTAAGCGACGCTGTGATAATTATAGTTCTATGGATCGTTGATGGCAGGTCTAATCGCACAAACCTATATCTTGAGAGACTTCAGTCTCTAAGAACTGACACATCATTCACAGCGTCTTTTGACTTATCCTGATGTCGTTGATGGATAGCGAAGGCACATCCAACTAGCGCCTCTTGACTTTTGACTGTGGTGCAGATGAATTTAAGTGTGTTTCGCACCTCTCGGAGTTGTCACTAAGTAGTTCCCGGTCCTGCGTCTGGCTCTTGTGTACCCAGCAGTGTTGATACCGAACAGCCAGATATCCCGATCTGTATAGTAAGGGTGCCGTTACTTTGGGGCGACAAACAGTCGAATGCCTCTGAAATAGATAGGTTCTAGTGAAGCCGCTGCGCTTACGGATAGGACCTCTGGCTCTGCCGTATGGTTGGGTTTACCTGGTACTGCTCCCATCACTCTGACACGACCAAGAACTCAGGTTCCGATGAATTGGTACTGGTGGATGAGTCTGCTAGCTTTGGCTTGCTACTGTGAGACAACTCCGACATTGCCCGGTTCTGAGAACTACTTTGGGCTCTGACCTTGGCGCAACCGGATCATGTGGTGAGCGCCACGTTGATCAGGTGAGCAGCGTTTGACAGCCTGGAGATACGTGACTTTGCCGATGTTCAAAACGGTATTGAAGGCATTTGTTTACTTTGGAGTTCGATGTCGTATGAGACCGTGAGGACGCTCTCCGTCTTTGTGCGATACGTAACGTTTCGTCAGAGGGTTGTATGGCGAATCGGTATAGCGTTTCGTCCAGATCTGGGAGACTGGGGATGATATGGATGAACCGAGGTGGGTTCTTAGGGAAAAATAAGAGGGCCTCTTAGCAAAAATAAGATACTTTAATCCCATCTTGGACGCGCTGGTCGCTTACCATCAGGTGTCACTTCTCTTTGTAAGAAGTTTCATAGATGACGTGCTACATAGGAGATTAGCGATGAAAATTAAATCAAGAGCTGTTTATGCAGTGTCGTTGACCGGAGCGTTGGTTGCCTCATCGTTGGCGATTAGCAACTCGGCCTTTGCTGGACAAAGCTCTTCCAATCAGTCGAGTTCTTCAAAGTACAGCAACATCAAGGCTGAAGCTACCATGACTGAACGCCTGTTTCCTAACGGTGCCTCTAGCGTGGTGTTGTGTTCTGGGAGCCCATCACAGGCGGGAACTGTGCAACTAGGCCAAGCCCTGGCTACGAAGCTCTCAGGAGCCCTTTTGTTGACCGAAAATTCTCAACACATAGGGTCGGCTACGATGGATGCGCTTACGAGTCTGTCGATTCCACAAGTGGCGCCAAGTGGTACGGTGCAACCCTTTCAACCACAACCCGGTAAGCCAATGATCTATTTAGTAGGAGACACGAGCTCGATTAGTACGAACATTGAGAGTCGATTGACCCAGATGGGTTACCAGGTATCGAGAGTCGGTGGATCAGAAGACGCTATACGGACAGCTGTACTTAACATGGTAGCACCAGCACTACCTCAAGGAGCTAACACTCAATCCTTCCCGACGTCATGGACGCAGTATGAAGGGGCGAGTAACCACGAGTCATTTTACCCAGCATCGAGTAGCTCACCGGCCTGGATTAAAAATGGGGTCTCTTGGAGCTTCGCAGAGCAGGCGGCGGTCCCTCTAAATTCGACCTTCCCTGACCTCGCTAACTTGGGTCTACGAGATGCCCCGGTCAAACTTACTCAATACCTTGGTAACGCTGTGGGAGTTACGGCGGTAAATGGGATCATATACGCAGAGAGCGACGACTATCACCTCTATGCGCTAAACGCTCAGACGGGTGCACTTCTGTGGCAGGTTGGACCTTTAAACAACAGCCTGATGGGTAATCCAATCGTCTCGGGAAATATCGTTTACGTCACGACTGGAGATACGGGTTTCTCTTTCTCACAGGTCCTAAAGTTCGAACAGTCGAGCGGGACATCTCCGCTCGTAAGGGGATTGCTGTACTCTTCGTTATATGCGTTTAATGCAACCACTGGGAGAATGCTATGGCGGCAGGACTTCAAAGGGAACGCTATGCCGACGCCGATACTTTACAACAACACGGTGTACGAACCGACTGGCGGCGGCAATCTATGGGCTCTCAACGCGCAAACAGGTGCCTTGAGGTGGAAGACGCCTCTTGGTGGATTTGACTCTATGTCGAGTCCCAACATCTACGTAGATCCGGTGACAAAACAGGCATCGATCATTGTAGGAACGTCGGATGCTAATCACGTAGTTGCAGTCAACGCCGCAACGGGCGCTGTGACTTGGACGCAACCTACCACGCTGAATATATTTAACACTGGAATGGGAGATAACTCTCCAGCTGTGGATCAAGCAAACGGTATTGTCGTGCAAGACTCTGTTGTCAACTTTGACCACGCGAATAAGACCACTAATTTGGCGGTCTATGCCATGGATGCAAGTACTGGGAAGGTTATCTGGAGCACAAATCTAGGTAGGAGTAGTGCTCCTCCGGCGTACAAAGGTGGTATGGCTCTAATCCAAAACGGTGTTGTCTACGTTGGCTCACCAGTTACCTCTGAGCTATACGCTCTAAGTGAGTCAAGTGGAAAGATACTTTGGAGTTTCCCGTTTGTAAACGCTGGTCCTGCAGGAGCTGGTAGAGGCAATCCGGTTTTGGCGTATGGAGTCCTGTGGGTTGCTGCCGGCCCAACTGTCTATGCTATCGATCCTACTAGTGGCAAGGAGTTGAGTAGCTACACTCCGGGTGGCAGGTTCGGAATAGTAAATCCAGTTATCGTTGGAGGTACGATGTACCTAGGGAACTCCTACGACTGGATTCAGGCGATTCCGCTAACGAAGATCTATCCAAATGTGAAGATCTCTTCTTGAGAGCGTCTCTAGCGACTTGATTGCGTTGTGGAAAGAACCTCTGTGGGTAACTCAAAACTATCGAAGCGATAGTAGGTGAGTGAGATGTTTCATTCCTTGACGTGACTGCCTAGAGAAGAATGCTTCTCGCTCGATCACGTAAGGACAGAGGTCTCTACGCTAAGAACGGCTTCGGATCCGAAGCCGGGTAAGAGCGAGACAAGTAAAATAAACATGACTTTCTCAGATACAAGGTGGACTGGTCTCAAAGGACCTTCCGCCTTGTATCGTGTAACGACCATCTCCATGAGTTCTCGGGCCACTTCAGTGCTCTCGTCTAGCCCACGATCTCGGTAGATGATACGTACCGGGTTTCTTGGAGATTCAGTTACTTGGGAACCAACTGGAGTATCTGCCTGAGAAGACGGCTCCATGATCTTCTTCATAACCTTGTATTTTTGATCCTTAGGATAGGGCTTCATAACGCTTCTCTAGTTCTCGCCCTATATGTTTAATATCTCATATTAATAGGCGACAACTAATCTGACAGCTAGGGTAAGAGTGAAGTAGTAGATGAGAAGTCAGTACGCCAGGCAGTATCTGA
>JAKBGL010000037.1:0-1190 GCA_021833085.1 Actinomycetes bacterium
CCTGCCATGTTCGTATGGCTTTCGCCCCAAGAGAAGAGCACAAGATGCAATTGCTGAGATTCACTACTTCGCAACTCCTACCAGAAGTTATGAGTGGGTATTTGAAGGAGATATTGAGGCTTGCTTTGACAGAATCGACCACGTAGCCCTCATGGCACGGATTAGACGTCGCATCTCAGACAAGCGCATACTCTTGCTCATCAAGGCATTTCTTACTGCTGGTATACTTTCGGAAGAAGGAATCGACAGAAGAACCATTACAGGAGCAGCTCAATGTGGCGTCTCGTCACCGCTACTTGCAAGTATTGCTCTGTCGGTCCTTGACGAACACTTCACAGCAAAATGGGAAGCGCTAGGGCCGTATTGGACACGTGACAAGCACAAACGCAATGGTGGAGCTGTCTTTCGAATGATTCGCTACAGTGACGATTTTGTAATCATGGTATATGGTACTCGAAAAGATGCAGAACTGCTAAAAGACGAGGTCAGTAGTGTCTTGTCACAAGTAGGTCTGCGCCTATCTGAGTCCAAGACCAAGATCTGTCACATCGAAGAAGGCTTCGATTTCCTCGGATGGCACATAGTGCGCCGAAGACAAAGAGGCCGAAACGGGAAGATGGCGATCTACACCTATCCATCAAAGAAATCACTGCTTTCGATAATGGCCAAGGTTAGATCTATCACCAGACGTGAAAAGCATCGAACACTTGCCGATCTCCTAAAAACTCTTAATCCAGTACTTAGGGGATGGTGTAACTACTTCTATCATGGTGTTTCTTCTAAAACCTTCAATTACCTCGACTACTTCAGTTGGTGGCGTGTGGTGGTATGGCTAAGGAAGCGGCATCATGGTTTGAATTGGGGAACCCTACATCGCCGTTATCTCCCCGGTTGGGAGATAGCAGATGGAAAGGTAGAGATGTTTCAACCACAACGTGTGTCGATTATCCGGTACCGTTATCGAGGTTCTAAGATCCCCACACCATGGACAAGTAAGTTCGATTCATCAGTTGTACCGGTGGCATGACCTTGTGGAGAGCCGGATGCGTGGAGACGCGCAAGTCCGGTTCGGAGGGCGGACCAGAGAAACCCACCAGTTGAAAGGCTGACAGGGCGCTCTGGCCCGACCCTACATATGGATACGCTTTCATGAAAGTGGTGCGGTGCAACGTTTCCTTTATCTGGACGCC
>JAKBGL010000037.1:1200-9467 GCA_021833085.1 Actinomycetes bacterium
ATGGAGGATCTAAAGGAACTCACCACAACAGATCTTTCATCGGTTGCGTCATGAAGAGTTTCACGATAAGTCCTAAACCACCGTTTGTTACGATAGGCGTTACGACATGAGTACGCTTTCATGAAAGTGGTGCGGTGCAACGTTTCCTTTATCTGGACGCCTCAAGTTCTGTAGCGATGCTCACAGACAGGCCAGCTATCGGGCTAGAAGTAGATCTAACAGCACCAATGCTACTGTAACTGCTAAAAGACCTGACACCACTGTATATGAGTGCCCTAGTTGTGAACAGCGGTACCTTGGGATTCAGAGATGCCCGGACTGTAACCTGTTCTGCTCTCGTGTTGGACCTGGAGGCTTATCTCCATACTGTGACGAATCGGTTGCCTACTTAGATCTCGATAACCGATAGATACTCTACTTCCATTGTCAAGGACTAAATAAAGATCAAAAGTCAATGACAGTTCTATAACCATTTCCTAAGATAGACACAGTTCCAAAGACTCTGTGGCCCTATTTGCACAACTTTAGGTACACAACTAAGACGCCTTGCCGTCCATCCGGCGAGCGTTATGCTCGCCATCTCGGTCACCTCGACGACCTAGTGCATAAGACATACAGCCCGTACGATCGCTTGAGACTGCGTGAACTGCTCCCAAATATTGATAACTCCGCAGGACTGTGAGGAGTTATCCTCTTGTGGGTAATTGGGTCTCTTATCGACTACCATGAGTTATGTGCCCGTAGGCAAGGGTATCCCTTAGGTTGATCAAAGAGTAGAAGAGGTGTCAAGTGGATGCAGAGATTGCGAGTCCTCCGCGAGCGAAGGCTGTTGTAGTTTACCTTGGACCTGTGGCACCACACTGGGAAGTCCGTCAAGTATCTGGGGATGCAAGGGTTGTGGACGACTTCAGACAGCGAGTTCTTGCTCGACTCTTGATGCTACCAGCTCATGATCCTCAGTTCCGGAGAAATCGTGAGCGTGTCATGAGAGACGCTGAGCGCGAAGGAGTAGTTATCGAGTGGGATATCTCTGGAAGTGAAGAAGGTTAGCTAATCTCTCCAACGCTAGTGCTTTCTCAAGCCCCATCTTCGTTTAGATGTTACAATTAGATCGTCAGACTTTGGATCCCATCCTTGCTTTTCTAACTTGGTAGCTGATTTTTCAAACTGTTCACCGAATTGACCAGTTTGTTCAAAGACTTTGTTTTTAAGTTCCATAGTGGTAAAAAACGGATGATTCTCGAGCTCTTCGCTGGTTTCGTCGTGAAGTGGCACATCTGAGTTACTGCTACCAATTCGGCTTCCAATATCTGTGTTTGGTTTCAAGTCGTCGAGTCCTTCGAGTAGCCCTTGCACTTCATTGTATGTGTCGATTGGGCGGGATGGAACTTGGATATTTTTTGCTGTAGTCGTTTCTGTTGAGCTAGGAGTATCTTGCTGTACTAATACAGGACATGGCTTGAGGGCTTCGCCCGACTTGAGTCCGAGGGCTGCCACACGGCTAAGTCGATTCCATACGTCTTGTGTTGAAAGTTTAGAGCCATAGTCGCTGGCGCAACCTTCCGTGGAGGGCTCATTCTCTGACTCATGCAATTGGCTGGAGTCCATACTTGAAGTGGATAGAGCATCGATAGGTGGTTGTTGGGACGAAGTATCTGAGCCGAAGTCATCTTCTTCAAAGTATGTGAATTTTCCATCGGTGCTTTTGGCTTCTAGGTGCGAGTAGGAGTTCTGTGAGTTGTCATCGTCACTTGACGACCCTAGTGGATAGAGAGACATCGTGGCAGCATGGTCACTCGAAAGTTCCAATTGTGAAGATCTGCTACTTTGCAGGTCTTCATTAGGGTCGGAATCTAGTTGTGCAGGTGCCGACTGAGCTGGATTATGAGTCGACTCAATCCATGAATGCTTATATGCGAAGCCTGGAGAGATGGAACTCCGATCTTTCGGCTCTACTTCAAACCAAGAAAATTCTGCGTTGTAAGACCTGCCGTCGCCTGTATTCATTATCGCTCCTAATGTGTGTGTGCCCTTGCTTGGGGCCATCACCTACATCTTGTGTATCGACACTATGTGACTAATTACTTACTTGTAATCCGTCGATTTATCTAAATAATCACTTAGGGTGGCAGAATTAACTGTCATAACTTTACTCTTGTAAGCCAAGCATCGAAATCAGTCAGCTCGTCGGATGTTGGAAGATGTTCGTGGTTGCTTAGGGCAAGAGTTAGTTCGGCTTCGCAGTCTTTTTCAGTTACAAAAGTCGCAAATTCACTTGCAAGCTCGACAACGCGCGCTGATATGTCTATTCCAAACATGCGACCCATAATCAACTCTGCTTGCGGCCCGTCTAAACGACGTCTTCGAGTTGCCTCCTCGATTAGGTAGTACTCTCCGAAGAGCGATAGCGCGACCTTTCGACTTACGATATTTAAGGCTGCCTCTAGAACGACAAGCGTAACTTCAATATTTGAGTAGTTTATGCGTTGAGCTTCGGTCATCTCATTGCCTATTAGTTCTGTTGGGTCGGCGAAGATAGCCTGGAGCGCTTCGGGATCGGTGGGATTGATACCTTGAATCTTTTCGATCATGGCGTGTACGTCTGCGCGCATGTCTGCTAGGTGTAGACGAATCTGTACGTCAAAGGTGTCACGAAAGTCTTCAATTCCAAGCACCAGGGTGGCCGTAAGTTCTTGAACCAAGAGCCAGAGGACTACTTGATCGTGATCAAGGTTCCACTCCTTTGCGAATTTGGCGACCGAGTATGGTGCCACGATAGTCTTGTTGAGGTCTTGCATGGGTATGGGAAGTTCGTAGGCTCTCAGCGCTTCCTTGCAGTAATGACCCAGAAGCGATCCAATCTGAGCACCCGAGATCATAGGTGCCATTGCGCTGCCCAGCTGGCTCATGATAGCTGCAAGAGGGTTGTCTGCATCCGAGACTTGCGACGTCGGTAACGTGTTTGCAGAGACAGCGAGGGTCTCCGAGAGAGTCGTTATATAAGGCGACCAGGCCTTCGACAATGCGTCGACCAATTGTCTTGGATTGACTAATTCAAGTTTCGTTTTGGAGACGGCGACTCCTGATAACAGGTCTATGTTCGACACGTGGAGTTGAGCAAGCTCAAAGAGTTGCTCGTACTTTAGGCGCTCAAGGGGCTCAACGTTTGCTTCGTACTCAGGTTCTGATACTGGGAGTAACGAGAACTGCCCAATAAAGTCCTGTGCATTGACGCTGTTGGACGTTAGGGTTTTCATTAGATCACTAAGTAGGAAATCAAATGGATTATTTGGCTCTGGACTGTCCTCGCTCATAAGTGAAGTCTATTAGGTTTTGAGATCTCGCCGCTAGTGCGCTTATCTTAGATAGTTTGCGAAGTTAAGGTTCTTGATCATGGTGGAGTTTTGAGACCTGAGTTGATTTGACTTAGGCGTATAGGACTTTTCGCCCTGTTACTTTTCGCAGAGAGAGCCGTATGTTAGTGATGCTTTACGGGTTCGCAAAGTGTGCAGACGTAGACTTGTCCGAGGATTGCTCTTGGCAAATGCTGTTTTGGAGTTTATAGGAAGTTATAGAGTCCTTACCGGCTAGCGTGCTGGTAATGATGCTCCGTAGACGTATACCGGAGAACGCAGCTGATTAAAAATACCACTATAGAGTTCATTCGTGAGTACGTTCTCGAAGTAGTCGCGGTCCTGTAAACATCACCAAATCAGTCAAAGCAAGCATGCTAGTTTGAACTCATTTGTTCTATTTTTACTGGGAGATGACTGGGAGATGAGATGTGTTTTGTCTGAAGTTTCTGACAAAGCCGAACCTGTAACCTTCCACAGAGGTAACCAACAACGTCGCTATACATCGTTGTAGGGGTGGATATAAGCCAAGAGCGGCTACAGCGGCCTCCGTGATCTTTAGTGATAATACGATAGTTATAAGTCATATATTCCTTTTGCCGATACGGAAGCGAATACAGTTCAAGATGTACTCTCAATCGGTGTGAGGTATACGTTCTTACGAGGTAGACGTAGTCGTATGTATCTAAATCTAAAAAATAACACTTTGACCATAAGGTGCCAACCAGTCAAGTCTCTCATGCTTAGCCAATAGAGCTTCGTCTTTAAAGGCGGTGAAGATGTCGCGCCGATGCTAGATAGTGCACGTTATAAGTATTGGAGAGTAGACTTTAGAAGGTAAGAAGCTGGAGTTTTGAGTTTAGACACCAAACAATGAGGAACTACAGGATTGAAGTGAATACAAACATACTCATATCTATTCAAGAGGAAGAGATATCCATTTCGCAACTTTACGACTTTTGCTTGGAGCCAGATTGTGGAGCTGTTGTCGTGTTTTCGGGTACCGTACGCAGTTTTTCTGAAGGAAGACTGAACGTAACCTCTCTTGTCTACGAGGCTTACACGGAACTAGCCATAAAGATGCTTTCTGAAATTGCCGAGAGGGTTTTTGAGTTGTATCAAGGAGTAAGGAAAATTGCTATTGTTCACAGGCTAGGCTTGCTTAGCTTGTGTGAGTCATCTGTCGTTGTGGCCGTTTCTTCAGAACATCGGGAAGAGGCGTTTCAAGGAGCGAGGTTTGCTATAGACACGTTGAAAGCTAGAGCACCGATTTGGAAGAAGGAGACCTGGTCTGGTGGAGAAGACTGGTCGGAAAACGCTTCGACGATTGTTGATTTGTAGGATTTGCAATGGCTGTATTTTCTAGGTTTCGGTTTTGATTAGTGATTTAAGGGGTGTTTTGGGTGAGTGTTTTGCTTTACATAGTTGTTCCTGTGGCCGTATTTGTAGTCTTAGGACTTGCGTTCAGTTTGAAGGATCGTAAGCCCAAATCTTTCGAGTCGGGAATCGAGGACTTTTCAAAGACCATCCAAGCTCTATCTCACTCTGCGAAAAGTGTCAGACCGGTAAGTGGGAGTGAGGATTGATGTGGACAACATATGCGCGGTTGACATAGGCGCAAGTCGTTCACGAGTCTGCCTTAGTGGAAAGGGATTGATCTACGACTCTATTTCGTCGATCGCTGTTGACGTAGCTTCTAACAATATCAAAGCTTGCGGAGAGGCGGCACTTGAACTCGTACGTAAAAGTGGTGGTCGGTACGTTATCAAGACTCCCTTCAAGGGAGGTATAACCTCAGATCCGAACATCTTGGCACCGTATTTGCGTGCCTTGTTTCACCAAATAGGTCTTGCCTCTCCCTCGAAGTACAAACTTGGAGTGGCAATACCGTCGCGTCTGACTCCCTTGGAGACGGATGTTTTGGGAGAGTGCGTTAGAGATGTTGGAGCCAAAGGGGTTTTTCTCGTGCCTGCACTACTAGCTGCAGCTCTGAGCGCTGGTATGGATGGTTCAAAGGCAGACGGCTTTATGGTGATGCTCGTCGGTGCTTCAAGAACGGAGTCATCCGTCTTTTCTCTTGGACAGATGACCGTAGTCCAGACATCAGAACTCGGCGGTTCGATAATTGGAGAGAAAATCGCGCGATTGATTATGGATCGCTATGGACTGATTGTTTCAACTGACACCGTCGAACAGGTAAAACAACATCTCATTACTCTTTCACCTAGAACTAAAATCAGAGTTGCAGATCTCTGGGGTCGAGATTCAAGAACAGGTGAGAGTCGCCAAGTCCGGGTCGAAGACTCTATCTTTATTGAAGAGGTAGCGTCTATATTTAATGAGATTGCTTCCGTGCCTTCTTTAGTTTTTTCCAACTGCGACGCTGAGTTGGTTTCAGATATAAGTTACCAAGGACTTCATATGGTAGGAGGCGTATCGGTTGTATCAGGACTTAAAGAGTTGGTAGAGCGACGATCGCAGGTGTTGGTTTCACTTCAGTCAAAGCCCTCTACTGCTGTGATTGAAGGTATCTTGTCGCTTATGACCGGAGGTTCAAAGGTAACGAGGGCGCTATCACTGTCGTAGCAGGTCTTCGGCGATAGACCTAACTTGAAAGTCTCGATCAGCCGTTGCCTTTTCCAGAGCCTTATCGACAGCGGCTCCTTCGAAGGCGGAGAGTGCAACTACAGCTCTTCTTCGTATGTAGACTTTGTCATCTAGGCCACCGAGCACGACTGAAAGGGACTGGGGAGCGCCGATCGATCCCAACGCCGCAATGGCAGACTCTCGTACTAAGTCATTGGGATGGGAAACTGCTAACTGCTCGAGCCGTTCTTTGAACTGTACGTCTTGTAGCTCGCCTGCGCTGAAACAAGCTGCCTCTAAGACGTCCACAGCATCATCTTGTTTGAGAAGTTTATGCAGGATCCTTTGGTATCTACGAGCGTAGGTAAGAGCTACTTGTGTTGAAAGTTCTTTGAAGGTTAAATCCCTTGTCAGGTTGTCCACGAAGCTTTCTGGTAGGTTGTAGTCTTGTCGCCAAAGGGCCTGAATAGCCAAGGACGCATTGATGTCTGCATCGGAGTCGAAGGTCTTTGGTAGATCTAGGTGTTTCAACAGAGCGCCTGAGTCCTTGTTTAGGGCATCCTTTGCTATTGTGAATAGAGAGCGTCGTTGGATCATGTAGAGGTGTTGGTTGTTCATGGCGTCATCTATCTATACAGTAGTAGCTTAGGGAACTTAGTCGATGGGGTAACAAAGGTGGGCGATTGGCGAGGTTAGAGATAAGGTGGAAATTCTTCTTTCTGGCGCTACCTTTTGTGATAGTTGTTGGTTGGGCTATTGGGTTTTCCATTCCGTACTACTCGATTTCGCCCGGTGATGCATTGGATACTTCCTCGCTAATCTCGGTTCCGCATGCATCACCGCAAAGGTACAAGCACTCGATATTTATGACGGATGTGACGCTAACGCACCTAACACCGATTCTCTGGTTGTTTGATCACCTGGCTTCTAACGTTACGATCTATCCAGCCTCTGAAATAGTCGGAAATGCAGACTCTTCACAGTTCAGTCAACAACAGCTTTCGCAGATGGCAAACGCTAAACTTGCTGCTGGTGTAGCAGCATTTAAATATCTTCATCGATTTGTCCCTGAGGTGTATGGAGCTGAAGTTTTAGCGGTAGTCCCAGGTACACCTGCTGCAGGGATCTTGCAACCAGGGGACCTGATTACAAAAGTAGGATCATACTCGATCACGTCAATGAAGACGTTCTCCACTTCCGTAAGTTCAAGCTCGCCCGGCGCAACGGTGAAGTTGAGCGTAATCCGCCAGAGCACAAGTTCAAGCTCCCTTGCTTTTCGACACCGTACTTTTACCGTCAAGTTAGGCGAGGACCCGAGAGATCCGAAACAAGCTTTTTTAGGTGTTGAGTTTACGCAAGGCGTGTTCTACGCTCTACCTGGATCTATCAGGATTTCGACTGGCGCAATCGGTGGCCCGTCTGCGGGGCTCGCTTTTACTTTACAGCTTGTTCAGGAGCTCTCTCATCGAAGATTCAATCAAAAAGTGGAAGTTGCAGCCACAGGTACAATAGCTCCTAATGGAGCCGTTGGTGAAGTCGGCGGTGTGCCCCAAAAAGCAGTTGCAGTTTATCGAGCTGGCGTGAGAGTATTTTTAGTTCCAGTGCAACAGGTAGCTCAAGCTCATACGTATGTGGGTAATAGATTAAAGATAGTTGGGGTTTCATCTCTTTCACAGGCAATTGATATAATAAAGCATCTGCGAAGTACCGCTTAGAGTACCTAAGCTATTGCTATGCGCGTCAACAAAGAAGGCGAAGGGTTGTCAAGCGAAGGATCAGAGACCACACCACGGTTTCCTACAGTACGCAAAGGACTAGATCAGAGAGAGGTCTACCCCTACATCGAGCGTCTTCGATTGCAGATCGAGGGACTCCAGCGTCAAAATGAACTCCTCAAAGATGAAGTAGGTGAGCTGCGACGGCAGGTTGAGAACCCAGTTTTGGATATTGACAAAGTTACCGAGGTTTTTGGAAAGCAAGCCTCGGAGATACTAAGAAGTGCCCATGACATAGGCTCTTCTATTCGTAAGCGGGCAGAACTCAACGCTAGAGACATCGTCTCTAGAGCTGAACGAGAAGCCACAGACCTTGAACTTCAAGCGTCGGTCTCTGCCGAAGCACAGATGACTGAAGCGGCCGAGCGTGCCAAGGAAATTGTTGAACGGGCTAAGTCAGAAGCGGCCGAGATCATTACTTTAGCAGAACAAGGCGCTCAAAGCATCTCCGAACGGGCTAAGTCAGAAGGTAGATCCCTCTTGCATCGCGCGCGCGAGTTGAGAAGCAAGGTCTTCAACGAGATGCAGACTAGAATAGAGCTACTAAACGGAG
>JAKBGL010000038.1 GCA_021833085.1 Actinomycetes bacterium
GGAGTCGATACTTACGACTGAAGCGAAAGCTAAGCGCTTGAGGCCGATCATCGAACGCCTCATAACTAAGTCCAAAAAGGGCGGCTTGCATAATCAGCGGCAGGTCGTTGCGTTTTTGCGTGATAAAGATATGGCTCACAAACTGTTTAGTGAGATCGCTCCGAGATATGATGAACGCCCAGGTGGCTATACGAGAATCTTAAAGCGTGGTCCCCGCCAAGGTGATAACGCTCCTATGGTCGTTATTGAGTTGGTTTGATAGAGTTGAAGGCATAAAGCAGGGCCGTTGGCCCCTGGCTTTATAAGCTATATCTATGCGATGGGCTGCTCTAGTTTCGTACGACGGCTCGCAATTTCACGGCTTTAGTGTTCAACCCAACGGAATCAGTACTGTGGGCGGTAGTTTGGCTACCGCCTTAGGTGTCGTATTTCAAAGCCAGATAGAGCTCGTTGTGGCAGGTCGGACTGATAAGGGGGTGCATGCGGTCGGGCAGGTTGTCTCCTTCGACGCTGATGCACCCCGATCTGATCGATTAGTAAAGTCGTTGAATCGGCTCCTACCGACTTCGGTTCGGGTTCATAAGATTTTGGAAGTTGAGGACTCATTCTCTGCGAGGTTCTCTGCCAAGTATCGTTGCTACCTCTTCCGTGTTAGCAAAGTCGGTAGCGGGTCTCCGTTCTTGGAGAGTCGAACCTGGCAGGTCGGGGAGTTGTTAGATGTTAAGCGTATGTGTAACGCTGCAGGGAGCCTGGTTGGTAGTCATGACTTTAAGGCGTTTTGTAAATCTGGCGGTCGTGATGGCCGTCCTACCAGACGAAATTTGTATGGTATAGAGATCTTAGAGTCGGAAACGTTCGTCGATATTGTCCTGTGGTCGAACTCGTTTTGTCATCAGATGGTGAGGTCTATCGTCTCTCTGCTAGTTGATGTTGGTATTGGTAGATATCCAGGGGTGGTTATCCGTCAAGCTATAGTTAGCGGAGATCGCTCCATGCTACACTCTGTCGCACCACCTAGTGGCCTGTACCTTTTTGGAGTTGGCTATGAACCCTTTAATCTAGAGGCAAAAAGGGTTTGGTTGGAAAGAATCAACTCCTGGTCCTTTTCTGGTCCGGATTGGGTTCTCGGGCGTGTATGATTTTGACTTGTGTCTCGTGCGCAGAGTGCGCCGACTAAGACCGATATTCGGTGAGGATTATGAAGACCGTAGCTACTAAGCAGTCAGATGTAACGAGGCAGTGGTTCGTTGTAGACGCCACTGACATGGTGCTGGGACGACTAGCGACCGAGGTTGCAAGATTACTGAAGGGAAAGCACAAGACCTCTTATGTTCCCTACCTTGACTGCGGTGACCATGTTATTGTTATCAACGCAGCAAAGGTTATGTTAACGTCTAATAAGGCGGAGCGTAAGTTCGCCTATAGGCACTCGGGCTATCCAGGTTCCCTTAGAGCGACTCTTTACAAAGATCTTCTTGAGGATAGGCCAGAGTTTGTAGTTGAAAAGGCGGTAAAGGGAATGCTTCCTAAGGGCCCGCTCGGCCGAAAAATGGTAAAAAAGTTGAAGGTCTATGAAGGAAGTACTCATCCTCATGAGGCGCAAGGCGCAGTTCCGATCGACTTTCCCGCAGCCCGAAGAAGCCAAGAGATCACCGGATCTGGAGTATAGGTAGGATAGGTAATGGCAACTAAACCTTTGACACAAAGTACAGGTCGTCGCAAAGAAGCGGTAGCGCGAGTTAGGTTGAGGGAAGGCGGAGGAACGATCCGAGTCAATGGTCGTCCTGTTGAGCAGTACATTCCTTCTTTGACCAGTCGGAACTATGCCCTAGAGCCGATGATGTCCCAAAATTTGTCCGACACCTATGACGTCGACGTCACGGTAGATGGTGGTGGTATCTCCGGACAGGCTGGAGCCATTCGTCTGGGACTCGCTCGAGCTTTAGTTGAAGTAGATCCAGAGCTTCGTTCAGTCATGAAAAAAGCGGGTTTCTTAACAAGGGACGCTCGCGAAAAAGAGTCCAAGAAGTACGGACTTAAAAAAGCAAGGAAAGCTCCTCAATATTCGAAACGATAATCTGTGATTTCATTCGGTACCGACGGTATTAGAGGAGTGGCAAACGCAGAGTTGACCCCTGAGTTGGCACTGGCTTTGGGCGTTGCTTACATGAATATTGTTGATGCGGGATCCGACGTTTTGATTGCTCGGGACACAAGGGTATCTGGTACGATGTTGTCCGCGGCGCTAGCAGCGGGCCTTGCTTCAGGTGGTGCCAATGTCATTGATGTCGGCATCATGCCTACTGGAAGTTTGGCGTTTCTTTGTTCTAACTTAGCAGTGCCAGGTGCGGTGATCTCTGCCTCTCACAACCCTTACCTTGACAATGGGATTAAGATCTTTGGTGCCGGAGGTAGGAAACTTACCGATCAAGAGGAGAGTGATCTAGAGAGACTGTTGCTCGAGGTTGCCTCTTCTGGGGTGCGTGATCGTCCCTCTAATGTAGGAACGATTGTTTCTCGGGACCTCTCAAAGTTATACATAGGGCACGTTGTGGGAGTAGTGGAACGTCGTTTTACCGAGGGTCTTAGGGTGGCGGTGGACTTTGCAAACGGTGCCGCTTATCCGATCGCTCAAGAGCTCCTTGGTGAGTTAGGGTGTGAAATCGTTGCCTCACTGGGGGACTCCCCAGATGGATATAACATAAACAAAGGCGTGGGCTCTACTGCGCCACAGGTTCTAGCTGAACTAGTTCTGCGAAGTGGCGCGGATATCGGGTTGGCATTTGATGGTGATGCTGACCGTCTTATCGCTGTGTCCGACCTTGGCAAAGTGGTAGATGGTGACGACCTTCTTGCACTTTTTGCTCTGGATATGTCTGAACGCGCAGTGTTGGCCAAAGATGCTCTCGCGGTAACTGTAATGAGCAATATGGGTTTAGAGCTGTTCTTAAAAGATAAAGGCATTACCTGTTTTAGGACAAACGTCGGCGACAGATATGTTCTCGAAGCGATGGAGCAACACTCTTTGACTTTAGGGGGAGAACAGTCGGGCCATATCATATTTTCTCACCACGCTACGACTGGGGACGGCCTCCTGAGTGCTGCGCTTCTTCTTGAACTGATTGGGAGAAAAGGTACTAAGTTTTCGAATCTACTCTCGGGGTCGTTTCAGAGGTATCCCCAGATTCTGAATAATGTGTCGATGGGTCACGGCAAGGAAGTTTTGAATCTGCCAGAGGTCTCTAGCGTGATATCAGAACTTGCGCACGGGCTCGGTGATCGAGGTAGGATTTTAGTTAGGGCCTCAGGTACCGAACCTGTTGTTCGAATAATGGTAGAGGCATTTACTCAAGAGCTAGCGCAGGAGTTAGCTCTACAGATTGAAGAGATTATTCGTTCGGTAACGAGAAGATGAGGCGGATAAAGTGTGCGGGATTGTTGGAATCGTTGGAGACAAGGCGACTGCTAAAGCGATAGTGGAGGGTCTTAGACGCCTTGAGTATCGAGGTTATGACTCTGCAGGCATGGTCTTGGCAACAAACGTTGGATTCGAGGTAAAACGGATCGCACAAGACACGTCCTCGATAGCTGCCTTGTCCGATTGGGTGAACGCAACGACAAATTCTGTCAAACTCTCCTCTGCTATGGGACATACGAGATGGGCTACGCATGGCGTTCCATCAGAGATGAATGCACATCCTCATCTCGACTGCTCTGGTCAGTTTGCGGTTGTCCATAACGGTATCGTAGAGAACTACAAAGAAATTAGAGAGCAGCTTATGGCATTAGGACATGAGTTTGCTTCGGAGACCGATACCGAGGTGATAGTACACTTAGTTGAGGAACGTTATCGACTAAATAACGACGTTCGTGAGGCCGTTACCGAGGCCTTTGATGAGCTTGTAGGTTCTATGGCTGTCGTCGTTATGAATCTGAAGGAACCAGAGACGTTTTACATGATGAGACGAATGGCACCTTTGGTGATCGGAACAGATGACAGCAGTCTCTTTGTTGCTTCAGATATTCCAGCGTTATTGGATGGTGTAACTAAGTACTTCTCGGTTCCTGAAGACGCATTGATAACTGGGAGTGTCCGACATGGAAAAGTTGTGTTGGAACCACTCCCGGAGACTCTTGAGGTGGAGTGGGACGCCTCAAAGGTTGATGTTGGCGGATATACGGACTTTATGTCTAAAGAGATTGATGAACAACCTCGGGCTCTAAGCGATACGTTAGCGGGCAGGGTGGACAGAGGTGGATTAATCTCCTTAGACGAACTCAACATATCTCCCGAAGAGTTAAAGACGATTCACAAGATAGTGATCGTGGGTTGTGGTACTTCTTTGCATGCTGGAATGGTTGCCCGATACGCTCTAGAGCACTTTGTTCGTGTGCCTGTCGAGATTGAGGTCTCGTCAGAGTTTCGGTATCGTGATCCCGTACTTAGTCCTACGACTTTAGTGGTTGGAGTGTCACAGTCGGGCGAAACTTTAGATACGATGGTAGCGTTATCTGAAGCAAAGGCTTCTGGAGCCAAGACTATGGTCGTCTCTAATGTTGTGGGTTCGTCAATGGCGAGAATGGCAGACGCAGTACTTTATACCAGAGCAGGTCCTGAGATATCTGTTGCGTCTACGAAGACCTTCATTGCCCAGATCGGAGCGCTTGAGATCTTGGCTCTGTACTTAGCCGATCTAAAACGTACACTTTTCCCTGCTGAGGTACAGGAGCTAATCTCTAAATTAAACGAAGTACCTGAAGCAGTCGGTAGGGCCATCTCCCGGATTCAAGAGTATGAAAAAACTACCCAAGCGCTGTTGGAGTACCAGAGATTTTACTTCATTGGACGAAATGTCGGTTATCCGGTTGCTCTTGAGGGTGCACTTAAGCTTAAAGAGATAACTTATACTCCTTCAGAAGGGTACCCCGCAGGAGAACTTAAGCATGGACCGATTGCAATGATAGATGATAAAGCTGTCGTCGTCGCTATCGCCTCTAAGAGTTCTCTTTACGAGAAGGTATTAGCCAATGTGGAAGAGGTAAGAGCTCGTGGGGCTAAGGTCGTTATCGTTGCCAACGAGGCTCCTGTGGACTCCGAGGTAAGAGGCGATGAAGTATTTTTGGTTCCACGAATCCATCAGCTTTTTTCTCCTATGGTAGACGTGGTTCCACTTCAAGTTATGGCTCACTACATCTCTGTGTCTAGAGGGCTAGATCCCGATCGTCCGCGCAACCTTGCAAAGACCGTTACGGTGGAATGAAGTTAAAGTAATCTGTCGAGTAGGTCCTGTGCCGACCTCTCAACTCGAAAGGTTTCTGCTATGAAGTCACTATTGATGTAAGTTGTCGATCTGTTTAGTTCGAGAAGGGTTCTAGCGAACTTCGAGGTGTGTAAAGGATCGACCGTAGTTGCTCCAAGCTCTGCGGCATGTGCGAGCCCTCCGAGGTTTGAGGTGATAGTCGGGATACCCAAAGCTAGTGATTCAAATGCTACCAGTCCGAAGCCTTCTGGTTCTACCGAAGGCATTAGGACGCCGTCGTACCGACTCATAGCCCTAGAGACCTCAAGTGGAGTTCTCAACGAAGGTACGACTCTAGCATTTGGCGAAGTCTCAATTCGCGTTAATACTTTTTGGGTAAAGTTCCGATCTTTAGCGCTAGGTGATCGACTAAGTGTTAGGTCAACTTGAACCTCGTTGTTACATATGAGATCGAGCGCATCTAATAGAGCCCAAACCCCTTTTTTATACATGAGACGGTTCGGGAAGAGATAGCGAAGCTGTTTTGAACTCCCCTTAGATGTTGCGAACGTATTTTTTAGGAACGGTCGTGCTAGGTAGGGATAGATGTGATGGATCTGTTCGTTTTGTAGACTCAGAACCTCCTTAGCGTGGAGATAGAGGGAGTGTGAGAGGGTGACCACTTTTGAAGAGGTCGGGATCTCGTCTATGGGAAATTGATCTAACTCCCAAGCACTGGAAAAATTGTGCAGTATAACAGCGCTCTTTGTACTGATGGAGTTAAGCCAACCCGGACGATTGTTTAATATGCATAGGTCAACGTGGAGTTCTTGACAGAGAACTGATAGGTCGGAGTAGTTTTTGACATATGCGTGTGGAAGGTCGCCTACCTTGGAGACGGCTTTGGTGGGTGTCGAGGAGATGGAGACGACAACGACGTCATGTTTTCTTTTGATAAACTTCGCCCAACCAATCACTAGACGTTCGAGCGCTCCTTCGCCATAGATTGGCAGGAGCTCCGTAGATACGAAGGCGATGCGCACGGATGAAACCCTAGCGGGAAAAGTTCCCGCTTTGTCGGCGAAGTTTGCTCGAAGGGATGCGGTAGGTCGTGACCATTCAAGGTTGCGTACAGGGAGTTGCGATCCTTGGGAGAGCTGTGCTTTTAGGAGTTCTTAATCGTTGAGTTGGTCGTTTATCTGCTTTAACGAACCTTAGGGGAGTAAAAATGCTGAAAATTACTGAAACCACTGGATAAATTTGGTGGGAACGAAGAAATTATTTTACTATTGTCTATCAATCGAAGTTTTTTTATAGTAGATAGTAGTTGTGATAAATTTAGTACAAGATGCAGGCGGTCAGAGATTGATGACATTACATAGGCTTCAGAGAGTGAGTTCCGACTATCTCGTGACCTTGGTTGTAGTTGCAGAGACAGAGAACCTCTCGGAGGCTGCATCGTTACTTGGAATATCGCAGCCAGCAGTGTCTCAACAGCTGAAAGCCCTTTCCCAAGCGGTCGGAGAACGACTTCATGAAAGGTCGGGACACGGAGTGACCTTAACTCGTGCAGGTCGTGAGCTTGCACGCGAGTCCGCATCTTTACTCCGCGGGTATAGAGGAGTAATGGAGTACTTAAACTCACTAGAAAAAGGTGAGGCTGGAGTGCTGTCGGTTGCGGCGTCCAATACCGTGGCTGCTCATGTGCTTCCAAGCTGGCTAATAAAGTTTCGACGTACTTACCCTGGGGTGCGCGTCAGTGCGAGGTCGACAAACTCTGAACTCGTGGTGTCTTCATTGGACAACGGAGAGATGGAGGTTGGACTGATTGAGTCTCCAGAGTACTCACACTCTAAAGAGTTGGTGGAGCGGGTAGTCGGGGGAGACGAACTCGTTCTAGCTAGCTCTCCTGCTCTTTGCGAGTTTACCTCAGAGGAGATCTCGTACAAAGAAATCGAGCAACTTCCCATGGTTTGGAGAGAGAGTGGTTCAGGGGTTCGATCGACCGTAGAGGCTGCAATGATCAAATCCGGAATCTTCCCTCGGACCGTATTTGAACTCGCTGGAGGTGAAGCGGTGAAGGAGGCTTTAGTGGCAGGACTTGGGGTGGGTTTTGTATCATCTTTGGCTGTTGGACGTGAAGTAAAAGACGGTCTTTTGCAGCTGGCGACGATAGAGGAACTCGGCCGTATAACCAGAGCGTTCCGAATAATTTCGAGACCTTTTGAGGAGCTTTCGATTCCAGCTCGTTCTTTCTATCAGCTCGTTACTGGAAAGGCATAGGTGTCCGGCGCGTCATTTGACGTGGTAGGTGATACGAACTAACTGTGAGGGTTCTTTGCGGTACAGATGTTATAGAGCTTGCTCGAATGGCTGAGGCGTTAGAGAGGACTCCTCGATTAGTAGATCGTATCTTCGATCCGAGAGAGTCCGAGTATGCGTTCACCCACGCTAATCCGACTCCACATCTCGCGGCACGATTCTGTGCTAAGGAAGCTGTTATGAAGGTCTTAGGGAAAGGTATCGGATCAATTAACTTTCGCGATATCGTAGTGGTGCGAGTGTCTCTTGAACGCCCAAAGATCGAGCTGACGAATACTGCTGCTGAATTAGCGCGCGAAGTAGGACTCATTGATCTTGATGTTTCACTTTCGCACTCTGAAACCATTGCGACCGCCATGGCTGTTGGCATTATTGAAGACTAACCTGACTGGGTAATCGGATCTATATCTATGGGGGCAACCTTTTGAAACAGATAGCTTACGTAACGGATATACGCGTCCTAGACGACGAGATTGCTAAGCGCGGTGGTCTTGACTTGACCATTGACAACGTCGGCTTTGAGATCTCAAAGATTGCGTTGGTGATGCTAGGAGGTAGCTATGGGAAACGCGTTCTGGTTGATGCAGGTCCGGGTAATAACGGAGCCGACGCTCGTGCTACGGCGTCCGAACTTCTAAAAAGGGGGGTCAAGATAGTCTTAAAGGAGTCTAAGGATCGCTCATCTTCAGATGTAGACGGTATCGACCTGTATATAGATGGAGTCCTAGGGGTCGGTGTAAATAGGGATTATATACCTCGTTCACTTCCAGACGATGTACCTGTCTTGGCGATAGATGTTCCCTCGGGCCTCGACGCCGACCTAGGTACCGTTCACGGGGGATGTCAGCGAGCTGATGTGACTGTAACTATCGGAGCTCTTAAGCCTGGGTTGTTGCAAAACCAAGGTCCGAAGTTTGCTGGCAAGATTGAACTCATACTTTCTGAGCTTTATGAGAGCCCACTTTCAGTCTCTTTAATTGAAGACAGTGACGTCTTGGATCTACTGCCTGTTTCAACTCTTGCAGATCATAAGTGGCGCCACTCTGTCTTTACCTTGGCAGGGTCAGAGTCGATGATGGGGGCCGCTGAGCTGTCGACTTTGGCTAGTTATCGAGTCGCTTCTGGAATTGTGCACCTATACTACCCCTTAACCACACCTGCAAGACAAGGTGTGGATCTAGCGCTGTCACCTGAGATAGTGCGCGTCGGTCTTGAGAGTCTGTGGGCCGAACCGGTTATAGAGTCGGCTCGACGATTTAAGGCGATCGTGATCGGACCGGGACTTGGCCGCAGCATCCAGCTATCGAACTTGGTTCGGAGACTGCTTGTCCATAGCGAAGTTCCAGCTGTTTTAGATGCTGACGGCATCTTTGCTCTTGGAGAACCTGCGCGCTTGGAGAGGTTAGCTAGAGGGCGCAGTGCCCCTATAGTAATTACGCCGCACGAAGGAGAGTTCAACTCTTTCTTCGAACCTATTGGATTGGCTGTACAGTCAGAACAAGACCGTATCGATATAACTAAGCGGGCGGCTCTGGCATCGAGCTCGATAGTTTTGCTAAAGGGTAGCCCTACAGTAGTTGCAACACCAAGTGGAGTCGTGTACGTCATTACCTCAGGTTCATCCCGCCTAGCGGTAGCTGGAACCGGAGACGTTTTATCTGGAGTGATAGGCGGACTTTTTGCAAGAGGAGTCGAGCCAGCTCTGGCGGCTGCCTTGGGTGCACATATCCATGGTCGTGCCTCATCGTATCTAGGTGGTTACTCCATTAGAGCTTCTGAACTAGTAGATGCTTGTGTTGAATGGTTATCGG